>CAZVPJ010000031.1:10244-12865 GCA_964629035.1 uncultured Thiotrichales bacterium
AATGAACTTGGCGCAAAAGTAAATATTATAGAATTCGTACAGGCTTTACTTAGCTCCACCAGCGTCCTCACTGCATCATCGGCACTGTAATGAATCAATGAGTCCATACATACAATGTAATCAAACTGACTGGAATCATTAATAGACATGTCGCCTACCAAAAACTCGATTTTATGATCTTGCAATGTTTCTGGAATACGTTTGTTTGCAACTTCAATTAAATTAGCTGCTAAATCCTTGCCAACTACCGATGCACCTCGTTGAGCGGCTTCTATACTCAATGCACCCGTACCACAACCCGCATCAAATAATTGTTTATTATTTAAATCTTCAGGCAACCAACTCAAGATAGTACTGCGCATTCGGTCACGGCCCGCGCGAACCGTTTTTCTAATACCACTAACCGGCGCATCTGATGTTAAACGTGCCCAAGTGTCGGCTGCAGTTCGATCAAAATAATTTTCAATTTCTTCTCGACGTTTCTTATAGGTTACTGCTGTCATTAATCAAATCCCAGAAAATCAAATAAATCCCGATCTTTCATCGGATTTACATCAGATATTTCTTTTCCTGCCCACAGTGAGCGCGCTAAATTGAGATACTCTTCTTTGACTAGCTCCAGCTCCGGAGATGATTCCATCTCGAACAATGTAGACTTTTTGAGACGGCTGCGACGAATCACATCTAAGTCGGGGAAATGTGCAATTCGCTCCAGTCCTACCTGCTCATTGAACCGATCAATCTCATTCGTATCCGCACTGCGATTAGCAATTACCCCACCAATTCTTACAGGATAATTTTTTGCTTTTGCCAAGATAGCGGAAGCGATACGGTTCATTGCAAAAATCGAATCAAAATCATTAGCGGTCACCACAACTGCACGTTCTGCATGTTGTAATGGCGACGCAAACCCACCACATACCACATCACCTAAGACATCAAAAATAACCACATCCGAATCTTCCAAAAGATGATGTTGTTTTAACAATTTAACCGTTTGACCCACTACATAACCACCACAACCCGTTCCCGCTGGCGGACCTCCCGCTTCAACGCACATTACGCCGTTATAGCCTTCATAAACAAAATCATCCGTTTGTAGTTCTTCTGAATGAAACTCTACAGATTCTAATGCATCAATTACGGTTGGCACTAAAGACTTGGTTAGGGTGAAAGTTGAATCATGTTTAGGGTCACAACCTATTTGTATTACGCGCTTCCCTAACTTTGAAAAAGCCACAGATAGGTTAGATGAAGTTGTACTTTTGCCAATTCCACCCTTGCCATAAACTGCGAAGACTTTTGCTTTACCAACATTAATCTCTTCTTCTGGATGAAACTGCACACTACCCGCACCATCAGGTGGAGGCACACTACTTGCGGGCTCTATGTTTACTGGAATACTACTTACTGAATTCATGCGGCAACTCCCTGGTTAATAATGCCTTCGAGACGATCTTCAAGATCTTCACCAGCATCACGTAATGCACTTAATGTTTCATCATCTGGTTTCCAATACTGACGCTCATGTGCTTCTAAAAGACGATTTGCTACTTTTACAGAAGCCGTCGGGTTTAACTCTGCTAAACGTTCACGCATTTCTTTATCGAGAATAAAGGTTTGTGTTAAACGTTTATAAACCCATGGCTCCACTTGACCTGTTGTAGCAGACCAAGCCATCGTATTAGTTACATGATTTTCTATTTGGCTAACACCTTCATAGCCATGACTTAACATACTTTCATACCACTTAGGATTAAGGGTTCGTGTACGTGTTTCTAATGCAACTTGCTCTGTTAAGGTTCGGACTTTACCTGTATTGCTGGTTTGGTCACTAATGTAAACAGGTATATCTTCTCCACCTGAGCGTTTGGCTGCACGTGTAATTCCACCTAGTGTGTCGTAGTAATGGTCAATAGTCGTTACACCTAAATCAACAGAATCAAGATTTTGATATGCAAGATGGACATCGGCCAACATATCATCTAATAACTCTTCATGACGGCTTGCTTTACCGTTGCAGCCATAGGCATAACATTTACGTTTTGAATATGTTTCTGCAAGATCATCCTCGTCATCCCAACGCCCATTATCAATCATCATGTTTACATTCGAGCCATATGCACCCTCTGCATTACTGAATACTCGCAACGCAGCCGTTTCAATATCACAATTATTTTTAACCTGATATTCAAGGCTATGTTTGCGTACAAAATTCAGCTCTTCACTTTCATCAGCGGTCGCTGCAAGAAATGCAGCCTCTGCAAGAAGTTTTGTTTGATAAGGAAGCAGATCTCTAAAAATACCAGACAAGGTCATAATCACATCTACTCGTGGGCGACCTAGTTCTTCAAGAGAAATTAATTCGGCACCGACAACACGACCGTAGCTATCTAATCTCGGTTTTGCGCCTATCAAGGCAAGCGCTTGTGCGATAGCACCGCCCTCGGTCTTAAGATTATCAGTACCCCATAACACCAAAGCAATCGACTCAGGAAAAGCATTGCCTCCCTCGGTATGTTTTTCAATTATTTTTTCTGCTTGGCGTGCACCATCCATTACGGCAAAAACACTTGGCAATCTAAACGGATCAAACCCATGAAGATTGCGCCCGGATGGTA
>CAZVPJ010000031.1:12965-14220 GCA_964629035.1 uncultured Thiotrichales bacterium
CTCGAAAGGGTTTCACCCACTACATGCAAACCATATGGAATAAGTGTTTCTTCATATTCATGTAAACGTTTACGTAGTGCTTCGATTTCATTCACTGAAGAAGCATTCCACTGCAACGTTGCATCCACCAGATCTAACTCTGAAGCTTGAGTCAGAATTAATGCCGCAAGTTCATTCTTTGTTTCTATCGAAGACTCAGTCATTTGAGTACGCCATCTTTCCATTGAGCCTTTTAACTCAACCAAACCTTTATATAGATCAGCTTTTGCAACCGGAGGCGTAAGGTAACTAATTAAAGTTGCTGCAGCCCGACGCTTCGCAATAGTACCTTCAGATGGATTATTCGCTGCATACAAATAATAATTTGGCAAATCTTGAATTAAACGATCAGGCCAACATGCTTGCGAAAGACCGACTTGCTTACCTGGCATAAATTCAAGCGCACCATGAGTACCAAAATGAAGCACTGCATCAGCCATAAAATCTTCACGAAGATAACGATAAAAAGCTGAAAAAGCATGCGTAGGAGCAAAGCCTTTTTCAAACAATAAACGCATTGGGTCGCCTTCATAACCAAACCCAGGTTGAATGCCTACAAAAACATTTCCGAACTGTTCACCTAAAACAAAAATTGAACTACCGTTGCTAAGCTGCTTGCCTGGAGCGGCACCCCATTGCTCTTCAATTTCAGATAAATACGTTTCGCGTTGCACATGGTCGTCTGCACTAATCAGGGTATGAACGTTTGCATCAGAACCATATTTTGACGCATTACCTTCAATCAAACGTTTACGCAAGGCATCAATGTCTTTAGGAACCTCTACCTCATAACCTTCTTTCTTTAATGACTTCAAAGTATTAAATAAAGAAGCGAAGACGGAAAGATGAGCTGCAGTACCCGTATTTCCCGCATTAGGCGGAAAATTAAATAACACAATTCCAATTTTTCTTTGTTTGCGTTTCTTATTACGCAAAGAAATTAACTTCTCGATACGTGACGTTAACATGTGCACGCGCTCTTGATGCGGGTGCGTATCGAACCTGGAATCATTTTTATTTTGAGTACGACCGCCATAAATTATAGATCCAGTGGCACCATCTAATTCGGGTATGGCCACCATCATCGTAGCTTCAAGCGGTATTAAGCCTTGCTCTGAATTTTCCCACTGATCAATGGTTTGAAATTCTAAGGGTTGTGCCGCAACATATGGAACATCTAACTCTGCAAGCATATCTTGCGCCGCTTTAGAATCAT
>CAZVPJ010000032.1:0-14172 GCA_964629035.1 uncultured Thiotrichales bacterium
GGTGCTGCTGTCTTCATCGGCGTTGCTATCTAAGGTTTTAACAATCGCTAAACTATCGTTTTGTGGCACCGGCGTGTTTAAGGTGTCGGTGGTCGGACCCGGGATCTCGTCACTGGTGACACTACCGGTGTTATCCACCGTGCCGGCATTCACTTCCGCCTGACTCACCACATGCGTGCCGGTTAGCACACAGCTCGCACTCGGTAACAAGGTCGCACAGGTTTCGCTGTTCGGGGTCAGTTGCGCATCGCTCACCACCACATTGTTCAAGGTGGTGTTGCCGTCGTTGGTCACCGTCACACTGTACGTTAAGGTGTCGTTCAAGCTCACCGTGGTGCTGCTGTCTTCATCGGCGTTGCTATCTAAGGTTTTAACAATCGCTAAACTAGGTAATGAGAGAGTATTGTTATCAATTGCAGTGTTGTTTCCTAAATCAGGGTCCACCACACCCGCAGGGGCAGTTACCGTTGCAGTATTGGACAGTGGACTTGGAAATACCGCGTGTACAGAAGGGGATATCAGGAAAAGAATAATCAATAAAAAGCACAAATAGACTCTTGTGCACGCTTGCACCTGCCTAGTTGTATCGAAAATTCTTCTGAGTTTTAACACTCGTTATTCCTTTAACGTGTTTATTAACCCGAACTCGCCCGTAAACAATTTAGAAAAAATCTAAACTGCTACCCAATCAAAATTGAGCATTTAAAGTCGAAAAGAGGCATTAACAATTGCATCTGCGAGCAGAACAATTGACGTAAATAATTGACTTAAAGAGAAAATTTAAAATCTCCTTGTTGTTGTCAAGAATACGTTGTATGCGTCAATTATTAGACGCTTTTGATCTCAAAACTAGGAAATGGAGGGGAATATCCGATTTAAGGATTGGTTTTAACGATCGAAGGAGTTAAGAAAAAATTGACTCGGATTAGTGATAAGCTGTTGATAAATAAGGATAAATGGGAATATTTTTTTACAGAAAGATACAATTAGACACGAGAAACCTAAACCTCATTTAAATCAGTAAGATAGCGAAATTGATTTAGTTAATGATAATTAACTATTGTGATTTCCATTTGATATTGCAGCCGAGACTGGGTTTTTGTTGAGAATCAATATTATTTCCAGAAAGCAGCAACGTAAGCGCATTTCGAATATCTGAACCCGTTACAGGAATACTATTACCCGGCCGTGAGTCATCTAATTGCCCGCGGTACACACACTTGAGTTCTTGATCAAACATAAAGAAATCAGGCGTACAAGTTGCTTCATATGCTTTTGCCACCAGTTGATGTTCGTCATACAGATAAGGAAAAGCATAACCTAATGTTTCAGCGAGGATTTTCATGTTTTCTGGTGAATCTTCAGGATACTCTTTCACATCGTTGGAACTGATCGCAATAAGACTCACACCTTTGACTGAATACTCATTCCCAAGCCTGACCAATTCGTCTTGGATGTGTTTTACAAATGGGCAGTGATTGCAAATGAACATAATCAATGTCGCATGCTCGCCTTTGAGTTCTGATAAACCCAAAAACTTACCTGTAACAGTATCTAACAGATTGAAATCAGGCGCCTGAGTACCTAATGGAAGCATGTTTGAGAGTGTCTGTACCATAACGTGATGCGTTTACTTCTATATTACTGATTATAGTGGGTAGAATAGCGCACTTTATCGTAGCCCATATAACTAATGCGCTCATCTAAAAAAATACTCTTGTACTAAAATACCGCTTAATTAAGAAGCCTGCAAAGGAAAAAAATAAATGTCTACCACTCGTGTTTTTACATCTGAATCTGTCTCCGAAGGTCACCCGGATAAAATGGCTGATCAAATTTCTGATGCCATTTTAGATGCCATTTTAAAGCAAGATACCAATGCACGTGTGGCTTGTGAAACCATGGTAAAAACCGGCATGGTGGTGTTAGCAGGTGAAATTACGACTTCTGCACAAATCGAATATGAAAATATAGTGCGTAACACTGTGAATAGTATTGGCTATGATAACTCTGATGTAGGTTTTGATGGACATAATTGTGCCGTGTTGAACGCTCTTGGCAAACAATCTGTTGATATTGCTCAAGGCGTGGACCGAACTTCCAAAGAAGAACAAGGTGCAGGCGACCAGGGCATGATGTTTGGCTATGCAAGTAATGAAACGGATGTGTTAATGCCTGCTCCGGTGACGTATTCCCACCGCTTAGTTCAAAAACAATCTGAAATTAGAAAATCTGGAAAATTATCCTGGTTACGCCCTGATGCAAAGAGCCAGGTCACTTTTGTTTATGAAGATGATAAACCAACAGGAATTAACGCAGTCGTGTTATCTACTCAACATGATCCAGGTGTTAGCTTGAGTGATTTACAAGAAGCGGTTATGGAAGAAATTATTAAACCCACCTTGCCTGAAAAGTGGTTATCTAAAGATACCAAGTATCACATCAATCCAACTGGTAATTTTGAAATCGGTGGCCCAGTAGGGGATTGTGGATTAACAGGACGGAAAATTATTGTTGATACTTACGGCGGTATGGCTCGTCATGGTGGGGGGGCATTTTCCGGCAAAGACCCTTCTAAAGTAGATCGTTCAGCTGCATATGCAGGGCGTTATGTTGCCAAGAATGTAGTGGCTTCAGGTTTAGCAGAAAGATGTGAGATACAAATATCGTATGCCATTGGCGTTGCTCAACCCACCTCAGTATCCATTGATACTTTTGGTACAGGCAAAATAAGTGATAGCAAGATTGAAGAGGTTGTACAAGACGTGTTTGATTTACGCCCTTACGGCATCGTCACTATGCTGGACTTATTGCACCCGATTTATCAAGCTACTGCAGCTTATGGTCATTTTGGTCGTGAGGGTGACAGTTTTCATTGGGAACGCACAGATAAAGCCTCTGAAATAAAAGATCAGGCCTCTTAATTTTCAAACAGTATCACGACTCGTATTCAATACTTATTTATTAACACCTAATGCTTAAGGAGCATCTATAACTATGGCTAATCAATCTGCAGAAACCATCGACAATGATTATAAGGTTGCCGACATTAACGATGCTGAATTTGGCAGAAAAGAAATTGCAATTGCAGAAACCGAGATGCCTGGATTAATGGCATTACGCACGAAGTATGGGAATGAAAAACCACTTGCAGGTGCACGCATAGTAGGTTGCCTACATATGACTATCCAAACAGCAGTGCTAATTGAAACATTAACCGCGCTCGGTGCTGAAATTCGCTGGTCGTCATGTAATATATTTTCTACACAAGATCATGCCGCGGCTGCAATTGCCGCTGAAGGTATTCCTGTGTTTGCCTGGAAAGGCGAGACTGAAGAGGAGTACGAATGGTGCATTGAACAAACGCTTAGCGGACCCAATGGTTGGAAACCTAACATGATTCTGGATGATGGCGGCGACTTAACTAAAATCATCCATGAGAAATATCCTGAAATGCTTGCCGAGATCAAAGGCCTTTCTGAAGAAACTACCACAGGCGTACATCGCTTACATGAAATGGAGAAACGTGGCGAACTAAAAGTTCCAGCCTTTAACGTGAATGACTCCGTTACAAAATCAAAATTTGATAACTTATATGGTTGCCGTGAATCTTTAGTGGATGGTATTAAACGCGCAACCGACGTGATGGTTGCAGGCAAAACAGCAGTTGTTTGTGGGTATGGAGATGTAGGTAAAGGCAGCGCCCAATCACTTCGCGGACTTGGAGCAATTGTTTTAGTTACAGAAATAGACCCAATTTGTGCACTGCAAGCTGCAATGGAAGGCTATAACGTTGTAACTTTAGAAGATGTAGTAGATCGCGCAGATATCTTTGTTACCACTACTGGCAATTTCAACGTTATCAATCACGATCATATGAAAGCCATGAAAGACCAAGCCATTGTTTGCAACATTGGGCACTTTGATAATGAAATTGATATTGCAAGCCTGAAACAATACGAATGGGAAAATATCAAACCGCAGGTTGACCATATCATTTTCCCAGATGGCAAACGTATTATCATGTTAGCTGAAGGTCGCTTAGTTAACCTTGGTTGTGGAACGGGACATCCAAGTTTTGTAATGTCTAACTCGTTTACCAATCAAGTGTTAGCTCAAATGGAGCTATGGGAAAATGCAGACAACTATACAAATAAAGTATACGTGCTCCCTAAATCACTAGATGAAGAGGTTGCTCGCCTTCATCTTGAAAAAATTGGTGTGAAATTAACACAACTCTCTCAAGAGCAAGCAGACTATATTAGTGTTGATGTTAACGGTCCTTACAAACCAGACTACTATCGTTATTAGTTAGTCCGTACTTTATGGCCAAGCCGCTCAATCTGAGTTTCTAAGTCTATTTGGAACTATGCGAGCGATTCGTCTCTATACCCATCATCCTCTAGCTTCGGGCACTACACTGGAGCTAGAGGATGACATACGTCATTATGCTCTTAATGTTCTAAGGGTAAACAAACGCTCTGCCATTACTCTATTCAATGGTGATGGGAATGATTACAGCTGTGAAATTCTTGACTGTTCTAAAGCTTTATTTCGCATCAAAGTTATTAAACAAGTATTAGTTAATAACGAATCTCCACTCAAAACACACTTATTACTGAGCGTCTCAAAAAGTTCGCATATGGACTACGCGATACAAAAATCTGTCGAAGCTGGAGTATCCACTATTCAACCTATATTGACCGAACGTTCAATCAATAAGAACAAACATAAATCTTTTGATAATAAACAACAACATTGGCAACGCATAATTCAAAGTGCATGTGAGCAGTGTGGCCGCACCAAAATACCACTATTGTTGCGTGTTACAGAATATGGTGAACTCGATACTTTGGATAAGAATGAATATGGCCTAATTTTTGATTCATCAACTAAGCAAACAATTCATGATGTAGACATTACGAATCCACCAATTATGAAATTATTAGTGGGGCCCGAAGGTGGCTTTACTGAAAATGAAATTAATACTGCACTTAAAAGAAATTTTCAGGCGGTACGTTATGGGCCACGCATTATGCGTACCGAAACCGCTGCAGTTGCTGCAGTTCTCAGTGCTCAATTAAAATGGGGAGACCTCGCTGACCAAAGACAATCGATCAGTTAAGCTTACATGCTCATGTAGCACGTGTTAAAAGTATCTCTTCTAATTTTGAAAAATTGGGGATAGCCAGCTCTTTACTGCCAATCTTTACGTAGTATGAAATTAATTCAGAGTATTTACTCATCATACCATCGTGATTATTCAAAGCGCGGCTATCTAAAATTAGTGGTCTAGGCATAGATTGAACTTCAATAGCATATAATGGAAACGACTCAGCGTTATTCATTACATAACAAATTACTGCGCGGATATGGTTTGATTTAACCACTCTTGTTTGATTACATAAACGCTCAAATGAAATTACAGGAACGACATAATCTTCCCAGTCAATTTCGCCCACTAACCAATCTTCTTCATCACCAAGAATAGTTAATTTTGGTTTATAAACAACCTCTTTAACAATCGATTTAGGTAATAACACATCATTACCATTTAAAGGCAACAACAAACAACTTAACGTTGGATAAATTTCAGATTCAGCTAATGACATAATTCTATTTCACCACATCTCGAACATAACCTAATAACTCACTTTCGTTATAAGGCTTTCCTAAATATTCTTGTACACCTATATCCATCGCTCTTTGTCGATGTTTATCTCCAGTCCGCGACGTAATCATGATAATCGGTACATTTTTTAAACGCGCATTGTTTCTAACATGGGTCGCTAACTCATAACCATCCATACGTGGCATCTCAATATCTAATAAAATTAACGCTGGCGTAAAATCTTGTAGCTTTTGTACAGCATCTACACCATCTTTAGCCGTTACAACGGTATAGTTATTTCGTTCAAGAAAACGAGTGGTAACCTTCCGGATCGTAATAGAGTCATCCACTACCATAATAGTAGTAGCACTATCGCTGTTAGATTCTTTGATATTTGAAAGCGTTGGCTGAACATCACTCTCCATGCGAACCAAACCTTGGATATCAAGTATTAAAATCACATTGCCATCACCTAATATGGTTGCGCCCGAAACAGCTGGCAGTCTACTCAATTGTGGGGCCAATGGTTTTACAACAATTTCTCGATTTCCCAGTGTGGCTTCCACATGTATAGCCATTCGTGAATCACCAGAACGAACCAGTAACACCGGGAACATTTTATCTGCGCCACTTAATTGTGGTTGAAATACTTCCAACAAACTACCAAGGTGACACAAACTATAGTCTCTATCTGCATAGTGGTAACTGGGATTTTTTTCAGCATACTTTTGCTTGAGTTCGTGCGCCGAGAGTCGCACAACACCCTCCACACTAGAAAGTGGAACAGCGTAAATTCCATTTCCACATTTAATTAATAATGATTGGGTGATCGCTAATGTAATCGGAATACGAATTACAAAATTTGTGCCTTTTCCAAACTCAGTATCAATTTGCAAAGAACCACCTAATTGTTTCAGTTCACTAGCTACCACATCCATGCCTACTCCACGACCAGACACTTGTGAGACTTGTCCTGCGGTACTGAAACCAGGTGTTAATATTAGATTAATAGCGGCTTGCTCAGTTATATCAAGACTGTCAATAAGACCCAACTCTTGAGCTTTAGATTTAATTCTATTTACATCTAGACCTGAACCATCATCTGACACAACAATTACCACTTCTGCACCTTCACGATTTACAGAAATATTTATCTGGCCTTGCTTCGATTTTTTTGCATTCTCACGTTCATCAGCATTTTCTATTCCATGAGAAATTGCATTTCGTACCAAATGTTCAATTGGTGCAACAATTCGATTCAATATCGAACTGTCGACCTCAGTATTTTGACCAACCACCTTAAGCTCAGCATCTTTCTTAAGCTCCCGAGAAGTTTGTCTAACGATACGTTGTAAACGTGGCACCAGCTGATTGAACTGAACCATACGGGTACGCATTAATCCTTCCTGCAAGTCGCCACTTATACGTCGTTGTTGTGAAAGTAACAGTTCTGATTCTCGAACTTGATCAGAAAGAATATCTTTAATACTTAATAAGTCATTCACACTCTCTGCTAATGACCTAGATAATTGTTGAATATTTGAATAGCGGTCCAACTCTAATGGATCAAAGTCATTATGATCAGGCACTTCATGAGCATGGCGAGATAAAATTTGAGTTTCGGTTTCAATTTCCAAGTTACGCAATTGCTCTCTAAGGCGTCCGACCACTTGCTCAAGCTCATGAATATTAATATTGTAATGATTAGTTACTTGCTCAAGACGTGCCTGAAAAATATTGACTTCACCAGCATTATTTACAAGATTATCTAACATGCCAGACTGTAAACGAACCGCCTGCTGCCCTGAAATCAATGGCTGCGAGTTTTCAGCATTCAAATCTACAGGGTTGCGTAAAACTGGGATTTTAACCTTCTTCTTTGGTTTTAATTCTTTTGCATCCTCTAATTTTTCTTCTGCAATATCTGGTTTAATTTCAGCAATATCTTCTTCTAGTTTATTACTGTCCTGTTCAGCATCAGATTTTGGTTTTGCGTCGATTTCAACAATATTTTTTTGCAAAATATTGGGTTCAACTACCTTATTTTCTTGTATTTCTGTAATGTATTCTTCACCTGCTTGCATAGCTTCTAGCTCATGCCTTAATCTAGTTGCAGGATAAACAGGCTCTTTAGCAACCGCCAAATCAACCATTTCATTAATTTGATCTAAACAGCGTTGAATCAGATTAAAGGATTGCTCATTTTCTTCTACACGTGATTCTGCAATATCAATAATAAATGATTCGAATAGATGGCTAAAATCACCTATATTATTATACATTGCCATCCGCGCACTGCCTTTAAGAGTATGTAATTGCCGCTTAAACTCTGACACTGCATCCTTATGGTTGTGCTTGGCTCTCCATTCTTCTAAACATTTATTACAAACTTCCAATATATCGTTTGCTTCTTCAAGAAAAATATCTACTAAATCTTGGTCTTTACCTTCGAACACATCTATATGTTGTTGGTCATCCTTTGAATCTACGTTAGTATTTAAAGGTGTGGATTGTTTAAGGTTGTTAATTTCATCTTGTTGTGATGATGAGCTGAGCACTTCATTAAGATTATTTTCATTTTCAAAATCATTACTTGATTGAATACTGCCCACTACATCCTCTAACACTGGAACATCAATTATGCTTAGCGCATCGACTCTCTTTAACAATTCATAATTTACTTCTGCATGCTTTAGCTCTGATGGATTTTCATAAACCCCATGCTTAACTTCTTCGATGCACTCTACAAACACACTGAACTGATCTGCTTTAAGCTTGCTATGGTTTTGGTGGCACTCTTGACAAAATTTATCGAGTGAACCGATAAGCTTAGCAACAGCATCTACCTGTGCTGTTCTTGAACAACCAAATAAGGTATGCAAGGCATGCAACAAATCTTCATCAATGGGAAGAATCTTATGCTCTTTCTTTGATTCGAGAATATTTTCGATTTTTTCAATATGTTGTTTAGCTTCATCAAGAAATAATGTATAGAGCTCATCATGCAACTTATCATTTTGATCTACTTCCACCTGTAGATCTTCTATTTCAGCTGCATCAATGTTGACAACTTCTATGTTAGTAGCAATAACATCCTCATTAACATAATCAATACTGTTTACGTCTTCCATCTCGGTATCAATTTTGAAATTCACAGCCTCTTGAAAAATGCTTGTCACATCTGCTAACGGCTCGGCGCCATTGTGAAGATGAGTTATCAGTTCTTTCAATAGCGCAACAGCACTTGCCACCAAACTTTGTAAATCAGCAGTGATAACAAGCTTCTTATCTATAACTTTATTTAATACACTTTCTAACTGCCAAGCATACTCACCGATAATCTCAGCTCCCACCAATCTTCCACCACCCTTTAGTGTGTGAAAGGATCTGCGAATAATCACCAATGCATCTTCATTATCCTGCTCAGATTTCCAGACCGTTAAGTTTAGATTTATTTTATCTACTTCTTCTTCAGCTTCTTCTATAAAAATTTCAAGTACATCCGCATCTGAATCACCACGGTTTGAAAATAATTTTTGTTCAACACCATCAATAGTTACATCAATAGCATATGAATCTTTCTCTATCATATCGGGAAGTAATAATTCAGTTTCATCAACATCTTGATGTTCATCTACACCAATATTGCTAGCCACATCAATATCAACCTCTTCACTTAAATCAAACTCTTTGATGCTTGAGTTGAGTTCTTCTTCGATTTCATTAAGATCAAGCAAATTGGTAGCATCAAGATCCACCTCCACCACTCCAATATCTATACCTTCCCCATCTGAATCTATTTCATGCAATTGCTCAACTTCTTCACTGGCTATACTATTTAATTTGGTTGCAGCTTCTTCAATACTTACTGCATCAATATCTGCTAATTCAGGTGCCAGAAGCATATCTTCTAACGGAGTATCCGATGATTCATTCACTTCAGAGTTTTCAAACTCTTTTTCTTGCGGCGTATCTTCTTGCTCACGCTTTTCGCTAGAATCGAATAAGTCGTAATCAACAGAAAGATCTAAAGAGGTTGCACTAAGCTCTTCTAAAGATATCTCTTCTACATCTGCTGGCTCGGCAACGACATTTTCAGAGTGATCATTATCAATGTCATTGATTTGGGGGGATTTCAGTTTTTTTTTTAGCTCTAAGTCTGTTGAGCTAAGTAATGCGAGTGAGTCATCTTCTGCTACAGCAAGTTCTTCTACCTCAACCGTCTGCAATGGTCCATCTTCAGTTGTTAATTCTAGTTCGTCGCCGACAAGCTTGGAGGCATTTTTTATTCCATATTCAAGAATATCTCTAGGATTACCTTCGTCTACCATTAAGGCCTCCAAATAGCATTCTATACTTGTAATAGAGTCCGCAAAGGCATCAAGTTTATCTGCTTGTTCGTTTAGCTCTTGAGTTGCATTTTCATCCAACAAATATACTTGAATACACTCAAGTATTTTTACTGCATCCTCTAAGTTTAGTATAGACAATGCTCCTATAACTCTACGGATATGATCTTGAACCTTTGCATAGCTTTCTTCATCTTCAGGCGAATTAAGTACCTGTGAGAAGGTGTTCTTAACCTCCTCAATTTCACTAAGTGCTTCAGAAACTGTTTGAACTTGTATTTTCCTAAGCTGCCCTGCGTCATCTGATGAATGTAATACATTTTCTGAATCTACAATCTGCATGGAAGGTTTATTTAAAACCCTGTAGTTCACAAAATTATCAACAATATTTTCAGCCTTAATTAACGTTTCGGCAATTGCGATGAAATTATTATCTGCATGCTCCAGCTCTTCAGACGACAAACCGCTTAATGCTGAAACTTCTCTTAATACATCTTCTCTAGGCTCATCTAATCCCAGCATACTTAGTGTGTCCGCAATCTTTTGAAGGTCTTTACCAACCTCCACTACACTATCTGCGGAACGGTTCTTACTATGAACATACAACTCAATAGAATCTTTAACTGTTTCAATATCTTCATGTAACGCTTTGGATACTGCTTCCAGAACATCAGCACTTGGCCCAGACATGCCTTCTCGCATTTGATTGATATCCATTTCACTAGGAATCAAGTCATTCAATCCATAAGCATGTTTAACTTTACTTACGATGCGGCCACGTTCAGTTGCAATACCAACATAATATAATAAATTCTTGATTAAACTGGATGGAATGTCAGCAGCAAAAGCTGCTTCTTCTAATTCAATAAAACGCTTGATTTGGCGATCAACTTGGCCTAATAAAGAGGCTAAACCTGTACTCGTGGCTAAGCCGTCAATGGCTAATGCCTGGGCAACAGCACTGGTCACCCACCAGAGTCTTCTGGCTGCATTTTCTGATGAGCATTGATGCAATCTTATAGCCACTTTACACATTTTAGTGGCGGCTACATCCAGCTCTTTGTTTTGAATCGTTCCAACTAAACCCGTTTGAAAACCATATCGAATCTTCTTAGCATACTCTTGTGGCGACATGCCCATTTTGATGCTTACATCAGGAACTGCAATATCATCAAGATTTGGGAAAAACAAAATGTGCTCAGAAAGAAGAGGTTCATCCCTAACACCGCGTAAATCATTTAATAGTGGCAATAACACTACCGGCAAATCCTTATTACCCGCCTGCACATACTCAAGGTAATCAGACATTTGCAAAATACCACGTGACAAGCACTCTTGGGCTTTATCTTGCTGTTGAATTAAACCATTTATTAATCCGTCAACCACCTCACACATTTCACGTGCTAGTACAGCGGCACCATTAATTTGTACAAGTTGCAAAGTTCTTTCAACTTGTACAAGAGATTCAGATACTTCATTTAATAATGAAACATCAGATTCATCTTCAACATATTCTTCTAGCTTGGCGCGAGCTGCATCAATAATAACATCAACTTCATGTTTAACTTTTTTTACGGCTACTTTTTCTAACGCACTATTTTGCATTTTCATATTCATGATAAATTGAAATAAAACTTATGATGCTTTTCTTTGTTCAATTACGGGTTCACTTACAGGCTCATTAAAAGCTTCTTCCGCAGTTTGTGGTAACTTGAAACCAGCAACTGAACGCTTCAGGTCTTGCCCAAGGTTTTTTAGTTTCCCAACCCAGCTAGCTGTGTTACTTGCGCTATCTGAGGTTTGCATGGTGATTTCCTGAATAACATTCATTGTTTTTGTCACATTACCTGCAGCAATGGTTTGTTTATCTGTTGCGTCAGTAATGTTTTGAATGAGTGCGGCTAAATTATCAGAAACTGATTCAATTTCGACGAGTGCTTCACCTGCGTTTTCAGCCAATCTTGCACCACTCACCACGTTTGAAGTGCTTTGCTCCATAGAGATAACCGCTTCATTGGTATCACTCTGAATAGTTTTCACTAGTGCTTCTATTTGCTTGGTTGCAGTACCTGCACGTTCTGCAAGTCTTTGTACCTCATCCGCAACCACGGCAAACCCTCGACCAGCTTCCCCTGCGGTGGAAGCCTGAATGGCTGCATTGAGGGCAAGAATATTGGTTTGATCAGCAATTTCATCAATCAACCCAACGATGTCGCCAATTTCTTGCGAACTTTCGCCAAGACGTTTAATACGTTTAGAGGTTTCCTGAATTTGCTCACGAATAGTATCCATTCCATCTATCGTGCGGCTCACAGCTTGCGCACCTTTATGGGCAATGCCTACTGACTGCTGTGCAACATCGGCAGAACTTTTTGCATGGTCAGACACTTGCTCAATGGATTTTGCCATTTCTGAAACCGCTGAAGTTACATTAGCAATTTCACGTGCTTGCTTTTCACTTGATGTAGTTAGTTTTTCAGTTGAGTCATGAGTAACGTCAGCAGCAGAAGCTACTTGTTTTGATGTATTGTTAATTGTGTGTACAAGATTACGCAATGCGTCAATTGAATAGTTTACAGAATCTGCAATGGCACCTGTAATATCTTCAGTTACAGTTGTATGAACAGTTAAATCACCTTCTGCAAGGTTTGTCATTTCGTCTAGCAATAACAAAATAGCTTGTTGATTCCTTCTATTCTGCTCATCCACTGCAGATAGCTGATGTTTGACTTTACTGCCCCATTTATTTGCGAAGATCAACAATAAGATCAAAAAAACCATACCAGCAATAAATACAGCAGCAGAGAAAATACTGTTGCCAGAATCAATTCCCAAATTTTTACCCAAGTCAAAAGCAAGTATTGCCATTGCACCCATTATTAAAAATGCGAGGGCTGCTAAAATGGTTAGAGTTGATTTGCTGGATTGACTATCCTTGTCTGATCGAGCAATAGATTTTGTTAACGCCATGATTCTAATAATCCTAAGTAAAACTTTTTTAGTTGATTTGAGTGGTAGAGCGATATCCTTAGATACTCAAATACCCACCTAAAATCAGTAATTTCCTAGTACTAATGATACGGGGGAATTGCATAGGCCCCGACATAGCTGTGTCGTGAAAACACACACTTTTGTCGGTTTGAAGAATGTAGATTTGATTACAGATTCTGGAAATATGCTTGATAACTATCACTTGCTAACATGCTACATAACAAACGATAAAGATAGAAAATCTACTAAGAAATGAAGTGTTATTAAGAAATTTTACGAAGTTCAGAAAAACGTTCGTCTGCCAATAAACTCTGAATGGATAATGCTGCGTACCACTCTTCACCAGAAATATAAAATGCACTTATATGATCGATATGATCATAGTCAAAGCTGTCAGGCACCTCATCGACACCATGTTCTGCATCAAAAGACTTCATTCCAATAATAGAATCAATAATAAGCCCGTAATGATGATTTTCTTGCTTAACCAGTAACATTCGTTTGGTGTCATATTTTTCTTGCATTGGGACACCAAAAACAAACTCATGTATATCTAGCAAAGTAATCAAATTACCTCTGACATTGGATATACCTACTAACCAGGAAGGTGAACGTGGTATAGAAGTTAATGTGTCTACAGCAAGTACTTCGCTGACATCCGCAATAGGAATTAAATATTTATGCTTACCCAACTGGAAAGCCAGGCCATGTGAAAAACTGATATCTGATTCTTGCTGAACCATACCGTCTTGATGAGCCATACATTTACGATCAACCGATAGTAAATATTCAAACGGAGTGATTTCTTCAGAAACTGACATTAAATTTATGCAGCCAAGAAAGATTTAATCGAATTTATTAACATCTCAGAATTAACAGGCTTCACCAGGTAACCTTTAGCGCCTTGTCTTGTTGCCCAAACTTTATCGGTTTGCTGACTCTTGGTAGACACCATTACCACTGGAATCTCTGCTGTTTCAGGAGCTTGTGTAATATGCCGCGTGGCTTGAAATCCATTCATTCCAGGCATTACGATATCCATCAAAATTAAATCGGGATGTTGATCTTTTGCAACTTCGATACCCTCTTCACCACTATCTGCAGTGGACACCTTGTGACCCGTGCTTTCAAGCAACTTTGAAATAAAATGACGCTCGGTAGGAGAATCATCTACAACCAGGATATGTGCCATATCTTCAGTATGATGGTCGTTATTTGCCA
>CAZVPJ010000033.1:0-10925 GCA_964629035.1 uncultured Thiotrichales bacterium
ACGAAGCACCCGCACGTGACCGACTAAATCATATGCTAACCAGCATTGATGATGTCACCAGTACAGGTGAAGCAACAAATGGCATTGAGGCTGTAGAAATGGTGCAATCGGTTCGCCCGGATGTAGTATTAATGGATATTCGTATGCCAGGAATGGATGGCCTGGAAGCTGCTCGTCACCTAACTGAAATGGATGAACCTCCGGCTATCATCTTTACAACCGCCTATAGCGAACATGCACTCGAAGCATTTGATACCAGTGCGGTGGGCTACCTGGTCAAACCGGTTCGACAAGAAAAGCTTGAAACCTCAATTGCACGTGCTAAAAAACTCACTAAAGCACAAATTGCAACCTTAAACCAAGAAACAGACAGTCATGGTCGCAGCCATATTTGCGCACGCATACGTGGTAATTTAGAGCTGATACCCGTTGATGAAATCCTTTATTTTCAAGCGGATCAAAAGTACATAACCGTGCGCCACCTGGGTGGTGAAGTATTAATTGAAGATGCTTTGAAAAATCTCGAAAACGAGTTTGAAAACAAACTTATTCGTATTCACCGTAATGCATTAGTGAGCACTCATTACATTAGCGGCATGGAGAAAAATCAAGATGGACGTTTTGTAGTAACATTCCGTGAAATTGAGGATCGTCTTGAAATTAGCCGCAGGCATGTAGCTGAAGTGCGTAAATTTCTTAAGTCTCGTTAATACGATATAGAAATTTTTACATCTTTTTTATAGAACCACTCTACATCTTTAGTTAAATAGTCCGTGCACATTCGAATCGCAACAAGAAAAAGTGCACTCGCACTATGGCAAGCAGAAGAAGTCTCTCGTTTATTACAACAAGCGCATGGTGATAACGTATCTGTTGAGTTAATTAAAATGACTACAATAGGCGATCAGTTATTAGAAGAATCGCTTGCTACACAAGGTGGAAAAGGCTTGTTCGTAAAAGAGCTAGAACGTGGCCTACTAGAAAAAAGCGCGGATATCGCCGTGCATTCTATGAAAGATGTGCCAGTTGAGCTCCCGCCATCCTTACACTTGCCGGTTATTTTAGAACGCGCCAATCCATGTGATGCTTTTGTTTCCAATACATATGATGATTTGGATGCGCTACCCGATAAAGCTATTTTAGGAACCTCTAGTGCACGGCGTGCTTGTCAAATTATGGCGATGTACCCGCATTTAGAAATTAAACTATTGCGCGGCAATGTGAATACACGCTTAGCTAAATTAGATAATGGTGAATATGATGCCATCATACTTGCCGTAGCAGGACTTCAACGACTTGGGTTTAACGACAGAATACGATCACAACTCTCAACTGAAACATCACTTCCGGCAGTAGGCCAAGGTGCTATTGGTATAGAATGTCGTGAAAATGATTCAGATGTAGAAGCTTTGATTGCACCATTAAATCATGCTGAAACAAATATATGCGTAACTGCAGAACGAGCGATTACGCAAAGTCTTGAAGGTGGCTGCCAGTTACCGATTGCCGGTTTCGCGCAACTCAAAAATAATGAATTATATTTACGCTCACTGGTTGGCATGCCAGATGGTAGCAAGCTTTGTCGCAGTGAAGCGCGCGGACCAGACACAGACCCCGCTGCGATTGGAAAGAAGGTTGCTGCAGAGTTAATCAAGTTAGGGGCAGACAAAATCCTCGCTGCCTGTGTGTAGTTTCATGTATGTAATTTTCAGTGGTGAACATCGTACTGAAGACCCAAGAAGTTAGGGCTCATCTTGTTTAAATTCTTTGGATGGAACTTATGATGTTGCCGCCCAAACACATATATCATATAAGCTTTACCCATAAAATTACGATTACCTGTCTTAACATTTTATGGCCCAGTTTTTTGGGTAAATCATAAAAATGGCTTGGTTGTTATCGTTTGGCTAAGGTTAAATAATTCATGTCATCAGAAAAATCACTCGCAGGCAAAACGATTGTTGTTACTCGGCCGCTTGCACAAGCACAAAATATTCTTGAATTATTAGAAGCACGTTTAGCAAAAGTGATTCACTTCCCTGTCATCACTATCTGTGAGTCCGAAAACATTAAGTCTGCGAAATTATGTTTAAACCGTCTTGATGACTACCAACTAATCATTTTTATCAGTGCAAATGCTGTGCACTATGCGATGAACACTGCACAAGAATTAGACGTAAATTTCAAACACACTAAACTGGCAGCTGTGGGTCCGGCTACAAAAATGGCGGTCGAAGCTTATGGCTATAAGGTCGATGTCGTACCGTCTGCAGGGTTTACGAGTGAAGCATTACTTAATGATCCAGCATTACAAAATATCTCGCAATTAAATATCTTGATCATTCGCGGCCGTGGTGGGCGCGAGCATTTACGGGAGGCACTCCAGGCAAGAGGGGCTAATGTTAGCTATGCTGAAGTATATCAGCGTCAATTGCCGACTGAGCGCAGTAACATTAATTTAAGTGAGCTTTGTCAACAGAGCACCGCGATTCTTTTATACAGTGTAGAGTCAGCACAAAACTTATGGTCACTCTGCACACCAAAAGAACAATCATGGTTACAACAATTAACATTTATTGTAGGTAGCCCAAGGATTGCTGCTGCAACCGTCCAAGCCGGGTTAGCAAAAAATCCTATAATAGCGGAAAATCCCAGTGATGGTGGCATGCTTAAAGCACTTGAAGCCTGGAAATAAACCTGGAATTAAATCTGGAATTTAAATTTATAAATGAAACATCAGCCTGACTATCAGGGCTTGTAATAAAAAGTATAATTGAGAGATGACTATGTCAGATAACATAAAACCTTCAACCTCTAATCCACCCGCTAACAAAACTGCCACAAAATCCAGTAGTGGGGGCTTTCTAATAGGTTTAATCGCATTACTAGCACTAGGGCTCTCAGGTGCAGGCATTGCGTTGGGTTATAAAGCTTGGCAAGAGTTGGGTAAACGCCTTGATCAAGCAGCGGTAGACCGGCAGTCTATCTCACATGAAGTAGCTACCATTGATGAAGGTATCAAATTACAGAATTTCAAAAAGCAGATTGAAAAAAATGTGGATACTATGAATCAAACTGTAGATGAACTTTCTAATAAAATTGAAAACCAAGCTAAAAGACAAAAAGATGTAGAATTAGCGGCTCAGGAAACCCTACAACATGTAAATCGAAGTCAGCTTGGCTGGGGACTAAAAGAAGTTGACCATGTATTGCGTATGGCAAACCATCGTTTGCGAATTGAAAGAGATGTACCAGGCACCATAACGGCATTAAAAGCCGCTAGCAGCAGGTTGCATGAATTAAAAGATCCTCGTTTATTACCAATACGTGAATCCGTATCCAAACAAGTTGGCAAATTAAAAAACTTTCCTTACCCAGACTGGGTTGATATTAATTTACAAATTGACAATATTCTCGCTGGATTAAAGCAGTCTATTATCAAGAATGCTAAAGACAAACAAAAAGTGAATGCTGCGAAAGAAGTCAACACCCAAGATAATGAGGAGCGAACGGGTTGGGAGAAACTAGTCGATGGGGTAAAAGAATCGATCAATGATTCAATCAAGGTCACTAAGGATGAGCAAAAATTAAAAATGTTCATTAATGAACAAGAGAGTCTGCAGGCTTATGAATTCCTTCGCATGAAGCTTCTAGGTGCAAAATATGCAGTAGCCAGCCGTGATGATGATGCCTATCATCAAGAGCTTGGAGCTGCATTATCGTGGCTTGAATCTACCGACACGTTAACTACCAAAAGCGAAATCATTAAAGATATATCCGAGCTAAATGACATCAATCTTGAACCAGAATTGCCTGATATAACTGCGGCTAACAGCTTACTTCTTGAAACCATGGAAACAATTAATAACCATTAATTAGGTGCAAAAAAATGATTCGCGCGTTACTAGTATTTATTTTCTTTCTTATCGTTTTCTCAGCAGTAGTATTCATAACGATGCAAGCTCCGGGTGTTGCAGTTTTCACTTATGGAGAAACCACCTATGAATTACCACTAGTTAAGTTTGTGATTGGCTTATTTATATTTTTTACAGTTTTTTATATCTTTTTACGTTTCTTATCTTTTCTTTTCAGTGCTCCTAAACGCATCCAGTCTATGATGGAAAAAAGGCGTCATAAAAAAGCTTTAGGATGCACACAAGAAGGCTTAAGCAAATTCACACAAGGTGATTGGTCTCAATCCGAAAAGCTTTTAATCAGCGGTGCAAATCATTCCGAGGCTGCGATTGTAAATTACATTTGGGCAGCACGCGCTGCACATATGCGTGGTGATTACACTGAACGTGATGCTCACTTGTCTGAAGCAAAAATGAAAAATCCAAGTGAACAATCTGCCCTTGATATATTGCGCGCAGAATTTTTACTCGATCAAAAGATGCCTGAGCAAGCTTTAGCAAGCCTTATTGAACATGAGGATGCGATGCGCTCTAATCCTAAAGTCACTTCATTATTTGCAAGTGCGTATGAGCAGATGGGTGATTGGACTAAATTAGCAGATATAATTCCGTTATTAAAAAGCAACAAAAATATCAATCAGCAAAACTTAAGCGATATTGAAAATAAAACCATACAAGGGCTCTTGGATGCGAGCCAAAACGCATCTAATGTCGATGAAATTGGAACAAGGTTTAGAGACAGTATACTAAATAACGAAAAATTGACGCTTAATTACGTTACCGCTTTACAACAACAAGACAGACATGAACTTGCAGAAAGTATAACTAGTGATGCAATCAATAATAGTTGGAGTTCGAAATTAGTACGTGAATTCGGCTTAATAAACTTAAAAGACCCTAGTCAGGCACTTAGTAAAGCTGAAAAATGGGTGGATCAACATAATAATGATGAGTATCTCTACTTAACATTGGGGCGCATATGCAATAAAGCACAGCTATGGGGCAAAGCAAAGGCATATTTTGAGTCAAGCTTATCGCGTAAACCTCTTGCTGAAACCTACTCCGAGCTCGCTGCCTTACATGAACAACTTGACGAGATGGATGATGCCCATAAATGTGCAAAAAAAGGTTTGAAGCTCGCTACTCGCCGTAATATATAATCTTTTCAGCCCAATCAGATCGAAATTAATCTATCTAGCAACATAGGCTACACAGGTAAACACGTATATTAGCTTGTATATTGCTTAAAGCTTAAGTATTTTGGGACTATTATTTTCAATCTACGAAAACTGCAAAGTCTCATCTAAACAAATGCTCATCCGGATACTCATTGCAACTCTGGTGCTGTTTTCTTTATGGCTACTTTTATCCGGCCATTTTGGACTGTTATTACTTTCCTTAGGTTTACTCAGTAGTATTTTTGTTGCGTGGGTGTCAGAAAAACTCGGCCTATTCAATAATGACTACAAGATGTTAAAACTAAACCTTAAATTACCAAAATTTTTACCTTGGTTTTTTATCGAAGTCATTAAATCCAATATTGATGTAAGCTTAAGGATATTACATCCAAAATTACCGATTGAGCCTAATATTATGTCACTCGATGTGTCACAACATAGTGATGTGGCGACAGCGGTTTATGCTAACTGTATAACCCTAACGCC
The DNA here is from genome assembly GCA_964629035.1 of uncultured Thiotrichales bacterium. Lineage (GTDB taxonomy): Bacteria > Pseudomonadota > Gammaproteobacteria > UBA4575 > UBA4575 > JABDMD01. The sequence continues at coordinate 5,579 of CAZVPJ010000033.1, forward strand.
AGGCACTTATAGTTTAGACCTTAATGCAGACAATATCGTAGTCCACTCATTAACAAAAGCATTAGCTGATGACCTAAAAACTGGCGCCATGAGTAAGCGTATTTCTGCTTTAGAACCTAAATCATCATCTAATTCCACTTCAAAATATTCTAATTAGAATAATGTTTATAGCAGCAACATTTGCCACTCTTGTCGTCATGTTGATAATTTTGTTACGTGCTGCTTTAGGACCCACTATTTTTGACAGAATTTTAGCAATTAATACTTTCGGTACAGCAACTGTTTTGTTGATAGCTTTATTTGGATTTTTAACAAATCGGCCGGACTTTTTAGATATCGCTTTGCTTTATGCGTTAATTAACTTTATTTCTACTGTGGCAGTATTAAAGCTATTTCGGTACGGAAGTTTAGGCGAAGCCCCTAAAGATTAAACCAAAGAGTACTATATGATCTTAATGAATATTTTGGGATGGGCATTATTAATGCTAGGCAGTTTTTTTTGCTTAGCAGGTTCAATAGGCTTAATACGACTGCCTGACTTTTACTCCAGAGTTCATGCTGCAAGCATAGTAGATAGTTTAGGCGCCATTCTTATTCTTCTAGGTATGATGACTCAAACACAAGACCCTATAGTAATTATTAAACTTATCTTCATTCTGTTTTTTATGATGCTTACCGGTCCAACGGCTGTGCATGCCTTGGCAAGGGCTGCAAATTTATCTGAAAAGGAAGCTAAGTAGACATCTGTATTTAGGTTCAATAAAACACTATGGATATCCAACTTGTCATTAATGTATCTTTATTAACACTGTTACTAGTAACCGCTATTATTTTGCTTCGCTTACAAAACTTATTAGCCGTTGTGCTATTAAGCGGTATATATAGTTTATTGAGCGCTGGCTTTTTTGTAACCTTAGATGCTGTAGACGTCGCTTTTACTGAAGCTGCAGTTGGTGCAGGATTAACAACCGTTTTGCTACTAGGCGCACTTGCCATTACCGGAAGAGAAACTGCTATTACACGACATAGTAAACTTTTACCGATAGCAGTAACCAGTATAACCGCCGCTGCCTTAATTTATGGCACATTAGACATGCCCAGGTTTGCTGATCCAGAAGCCCCTATTCATGCTCATGTTGCACCACGTTACATCGAAAAGAGTGGTGAAGAAATTGGTATCCCGAATATCGTTACATCTGTTTTAGCAAGTTACCGAGGATATGACACATTAGGTGAGGTAACGGTAGTGTTTACAGCAGCAATAGGCGTAATGCTATTACTGAGTGGGCCTCGCAAAATTAAAAAATCAAATACTAAAGACAAAATAGATAAAGATGCGTAAAAAAAGAAGTCTTATATTACGTGAAGCTTGCAATCTAATTGTGCCTGCTGTCCTATTATATGCTTTATATGTTCAATTCCATGGTGACTATGGACCGGGTGGTGGCTTTCAGGCGGGTGTAATATTTGCTGCAGCGGTTATCCTTTATGCACTTGTTTATGGAATAGAAAAAACGCAAAAAATATTTCCAACATGTATTGTTCGATACTTTGTATCTATCGGCCTTCTACTTTATGCAGGTGTAGGTGTAGCCACAATTTTTATGGGGGGCAACTATCTCGACTATGACGTTCTGGCCCATGACCCTATACATGGTCAACACTTAGGCATCATTCTTATTGAATTAGGCGTGGGCATTACCGTTGCAGCAGTAATGATAATTATTTTTTACATGTTAGATGAATACACTGAATAAGTTATGTTTGCAGACTACTATAATTACTGGGTTGCCATCATATTGATGATGCTAGGTTTTTATATTGTAATCTCTGATGCAAATTTAATTAAAAAAATAATTGGGCTATCAATTTTTCAGACCTCTGTTTTCATCTTATTCATTTCAATGAGCAAAGTTGAGGGTGGAAGTGCTCCAATATTAGAAGAAGGTATAACATCCTATAGCAACCCGCTCCCTCATGTTCTTATCTTAACTGCCATCGTTGTAGGTGTTGCTACAACGGCTCTAGGCCTTGCAATCATTGCACGCATTCATCGTGAATACGGCACAATAGATGAAAACATAATTCATGAGAAAGACGAAAAGGAAGAAGAAATTGAGGCCGACACATAGTGCTAAGCGAGCATCTTGCAGTTTTACAAGTTGTAGTACCGCTGATTGCAGCACCAATATGCGCACTGCTTCCTTCAGTTCGCTCAAATAGTACTTTAAGTAACTATATTGCCTGGTTACTTGCAACCTTTGTAAGTATTTCAACTTTTATCATTGCAGTATTACTTGCCTTAAAAGTATCAGAACAAGGTGTAATCAGTTACCACCTTGGGGGATGGGCACCACCTTGGGGTATTGAATATCGAATAGATCATTTAAGTGCTTATGTTCTGCTAATTGTTTCCGGAATTGCGGCCATCACGATGCTTGCCGCACGTAAAAGCGTAGAAAAAGAAATAGCTAATGAAAAAATTACATTATTTTATGCGGCTTTTTTACTTTGTTTAACTGGATTACTAGGGATCGTTGCAACTGGTGATGCATTTAATATATTTGTTTTCTTAGAAGTAAGCTCATTGTCTTCATATGTATTAATCGCACTGGGTAATAACCGCAAGTCTCTAACGGCCTCTTACCAGTACTTGATCATGGGTACAATTGGCGCGACATTTATATTAATCGGTGTCGGCCTGTTATATATGCTAACAGGTACTTTAAACATTATTGACTTACAACAAAGAATTCCTGACTTACTCGATTCTAGAACGCTACATGCTGCATTTGCATTTTTTACAGTGGGCATCTCATTAAAATTAGCGTTATTACCATTACATTTATGGCTGCCGAATGCTTACGCATATGCACCCTCCATGATCACAGTATTTTTATCCGCTACTGCCACCAAAGTGTCGCTATATGTTCTATTTAGATTTTTCTTTGGGTTGTTTTCTAATGAAATTACCTTTGAAGAATTTCATCTAGATAAAATTTTATTACCTCTCTCCATACTAGCTATTGTGATTGCTTCATCTGTTGCAATTTTCCAAGAAAACATAAAAAGATTATTAGCTTATTCAAGCGTTGCTCAGATAGGTTATATGACGCTTGGTATAAGCTTAGCCACAAAAAGTGGCAGCATCGCAGGCATGCTGCATATGTTTAATCATGCAATTATTAAAGGCGGACTTTTTTTAGCGATGGCATGCATAGTATTGCGCACAGGCTCAGTGCAGTTATCTAATTTCACAGGAATGGGAAAACGTATGCCTTGGACCATGGCAGCTATTTTGCTTTTAGGGTTAGGATTGATCGGCATTCCTTTTACTGCGGGCTTCATCAGCAAGTGGTATTTATTAATCGCTGCACTTGAGCAAGGACACTGGTTTGTAGCAGCAGTAATAGTTGGTGGATCACTACTTGCAATCATTTATATATGGAAAATAATCGAGCACGCATATTTAAAAAGCCCTGCAAAAGAGTCCCATATAAACTCTTCTGAGTTTAAGGAAGCACCCTTGCAAATGCTCATTCCTCTGTGGATATTAGTTGCAGCAAACTTTTACTTTGGTCTCGAAACTTCGTTCAGTTATGGCTTTGCTGAAACAGCTATTAATTACTTATTTCTATAAACAATGACTGCACTTTTACAACAATTTGAATTGGCCATTGTGATACCACTTCTTGCTGGATTGCTAATTTTATTGTTTCGAAATCATGCCACCTTACGAGAAGCTTCATCATTATTCGTTGCAGTGCTTTTATTTATTTTTACTGCACAACTAATAGGCAGTGAACAACAAAATATAACTCACACATTATTTACCATTACTCCTGGGCTATCGTTATCATTTCATATTGAACCACTAGGACTAATGTTCGCGCTTTTAGCATCAAGCTTATGGATAATCACTACCATTTATTCTATCGGTTACATGCGTGGCAATAATGAGAAAAATCAAACACGATTTTATCTTTTCTTTGCATTATCCATCGCAGCAACAATGGGTATCGCATTTGCAGCTAATCTAGCAACGTTATTTTTATTTTACGAAGCATTAACCTTATGCACCTTCCCATTAGTAACACATAAACAAAATTCTGATGCCCAATCTGGTGGCCGTACCTACCTAGGTATACTTCTTAGCACATCGATTGTCTTTTTCTTAACCGCAGTTGTAATCACATGGATACAGGCAGGTACTCTAGACTTCGTCCCTGGTGGCATTCTTGAAGGTAACATAGAAAAAACCGGTGCAATCATTTTATTCACACTCTTTATGTTTGGTGTCGGCAAGGCTGCGCTAATGCCCTTTCATCGTTGGCTTCCTGCTGCCATGGTCGCTCCCACCCCTGTTAGTGCATTGTTACATGCCGTAGCAGTGGTAAAAGCAGGTGTGTTCTCGGTACTCAAGATAACCGTTTATATATTTGGAATTGATTTCGTCTCTACTCAAAGCGCATCTGAGTGGATTTTATGGATTGCTGTTGCAACGATGTTGATCTCTTCGATAATTGCACTTAGCAAAGACAATCTTAAAGCAAGACTGGCTTATTCTACCATCAGTCAACTTTCATATATTGTTATAGGTGCAGCACTGGCAAGCCCGATTGCTGCAGTAGGTGGTGCATTGCATATTGTGACTCACGCTTTCGGGAAGATCACATTATTCTTTTGTGCAGGCGCTATCTATACCGCAACAAAGTTTACTCAGGTAAGTCAGCTTAACGGCCTCGGACGACAAATGCCATTCACCTTTTCCGCCTATTTAATTGCGACTATTAGCATAATTGGTTTGCCACCCTTAGTCGGCAGTTGGAGTAAATGGTTCTTAATCGAAGGCAGTCTGGATACTAAGCAATATATTGTGCTGGTCGCTTTTGGAATCAGTACACTTTTGAATTGTGCTTACTTGCTGCCTATTGCGTTGCGTGCATTCTTTAAAACACCAAATTCTGATTTACATAGCCCGACACCTGGTATTAATGAAGCACCTCTAGCTTGTGTTGTACCTTTATGCCTAACGGCTCTTGCAACATTTTTCCTGTTTTTCTACATCCAACCTATTTATGATTTTATTGCACCGGTTTTTATAAACTAAAATGGATAACAACAAAAAATATTGGCTAGATCATAGCAAAAACGTAAATAAAATCGTTTATCTGCTTTACGTGGCTTGTGCAGCCTTAATTCTTACAGACATGTTTTACCATAAACATGGTCATTTCACGTTTGAACACTGGTTTGGATTTTATGCCTGGTTTGGTTTTATCGCTTGTGTAGTGGTGGTTTTAAGCGCAAAAATATTGCGCATCCTCGTAAAACGCAAAGAGAACTA
>CAZVPJ010000033.1:11025-14081 GCA_964629035.1 uncultured Thiotrichales bacterium
GGTTTATTCTTGCTTGCGGGTAGTATTCTTCACTATCAAACTACTGGCTCACTCGCATTTGATCATATTGGTATAGATAGCCCAGCAGGCTGGTTAATCTTAATTGCGTTTGCCATCAAATGTGCATTTCCACTTTTGCATAACTGGTTGCAAGATTCTTATGCGGAAGCCAGTGTGGTGGGTACAGTCGCACTATCGGTGTTCACTACAAAACTCGCTATTTATGCGTTAGCACGTGGATACGCCGGCACCGAGATGTTGATTTGGATTGGTGTAATCATGACCGCCTTCCCAATTTTTTATGCTGTGATTGAAAATGATCTACGCCGTGTCCTCTCTTACAGCTTGAACAACCAACTTGGCTTTATGGTGGTCGGCATCGGTATCGGTACAGAGCTGGCTTTAAACGGCACAGCGGCACATGCCTTTTCTCATATTCTTTACAAAGCTTTATTATTTATGAGCATGGGTGCTGTTCTACATCGTGTTGGTACAGTGAAAGCCTCTGAGTTAGGTGGTTTATATAAGTCCATGCCCTGGACTACAGCATTTTGCATTATCGGCGCGATGTCGATCTCTGCTTTTCCATTATTTAGTGGCTTTGTATCAAAGGCAATGATTCTTACTGCAGTAGCTGAAGAACACCTCTGGTTTGTTTGGTTAATGCTGTTAGTGGCATCAGCCGGTGTGTTTCATCATTCAGGTATAAAAATACCGTTCTTTTGTTTTTTTGCACACGATAGCGGTAAACGATGTGAAGAAGCACCACTAAATATGTTACTCGCTATGGGCATTGCATCCGTGCTCTGCATAGCCATCGGCGTCTACCCAACATTCTTATATGACATGCTTCCATATGAAGTTAACTTTGTGCCTTACACCGCATCACACGTAATTTCACAATTGCAGTTACTATTTTTCTCTGCACTAGCTTTTGCAGTGCTGATGCGTAGCAATATATATCCACCTGAACTTCGCTCGACTAATTTAGACTTTGACTGGTTCTACCGAAAACCAGGAGCCTATTTAATCAAAGGGTTTGGAAATATGATCGTTAATGCAGAAAAAGGAATGTTGTCTGCACTGAAAAAGGTTTTGTTCATCACCGGTACGAAGCTGCATCGTCATCATGGACCAGAAGGGTTTCTTTCTCGTACCTGGCCTACAGGTAGCATGGTAATGTGGGTCGCATTTCTATTAGGTGCTTACCTAATCTTTTACTATATTTATTAGTATTTACTTTATAATTAGTGAAAGGTTTTCTTTTCTTCTTGCTCTTCTACAATATCTTCATCTGCAGGTATCAATGCTGGCCTAAGTTCTGGTGATGCATGATGTAAAATCAAATTCCAGCTAACCGAATTATTTTTTTTGTTTTCAGTTTTACGGTAAATATTTGTAGCAATTATTTCTGATTGTAACTCGCCATCTAAATATATCGATTCGATTACATGATGGATGGCAATATCATTTTCCATCTGCACAGTTTTTTTATTTATCTCAAATTTAATACCATTATCATGGCTAAACATCTGCTCCCAACTCTCTTGTATATTTTTTAACCCTTCTAGGCGATTGCCACCTGGATGAATACAAGTGATATCTTCATCACTCGCCCACACAGACATCATCAATTCAAGATCTTCTTGCTGAAAAGCATCATAAAATGCTTTTTCAGCTTCTTCAGATGTCGAAAATAGTTTGGTTTCTATTGAGCTTTTTTCTTTGTTTTCTTCCATGGTAACTTAGGTATTTGATTGTTAGAGTCTTACAATAATTTATTCAGCAGAACATATATAGCAAGATGTCTCAAGAAGAAATATTAATCGCTGCCGAAGACGATATAGCTGACCCTGGGAGTAAAGGTCTAAGTATTAGCATAAAAGGCACAAAGCTCGAACTATTTATCGTCAAAAAAAATGCAAGCATTATGGTATATGAGAATTCTTGTCCACACACGAGTGGCCCATTAGATTGGACGCCCAATCAGTTCTTGGATATGGATAATAAATATATAATGTGTGCAAACCATGGGGCATTATTTGAAATTAATAATGGGCTATGTGTCTACGGTCCCTGTAAAGCACAAAGTTTAAATAAACTGGCCTTTACGGTAAAGAATAAAAATATTTACTTGATATTATAAAGTAAGCAGTGGCTCTTCATGTTGCATCGGTTTAATGCTTTATTCCCAGTCTGGGCCATCCTATTTAGCGCTGTTGCGTATTTCTTTCCAAGTCTGTTCATTGCGTTAAAGCCCTACATAATATATCTGCTTGCACTCATCATGCTGGGTATGGGTAGTACATTAAAAATTGATGATTTTATAAATTTACGCTCGTGCAAATATCTCATCTTCATTGGGCTAGCGCTTCAATTTACCATCATGCCACTAAGCGCATGGCTCATTAGCTTAGGTTTTGGTCTTTCCCTGCCTATATTTACCGGTATGTTGTTAGTGGGCACAAGCCCCGGTGGTACCGCATCAAATGTTATATGCTACTTAGCCAATGGCAATGTCGCACTTTCCTTAGCCTTAACCAGCTGCTCAACATTATTAGCCATTGTTGCTACACCAATACTCACCTGGTTGTATTTAGGTGAAAGTGTAGAGGTACCTGTTATGAGCATGATGCTCACTATGCTTAAAGTAATTATTATTCCGGTGGGCTTAGGAATGTTTCTAAATCATTTCTTCGGCAAACCACTAGAGGGCGCATTAAAGGTATTCCCAAGTATTTCAATACTAAGTATTTGTTTGCTGATAGCGATCATCATCGCCATCAATCAAAGTCGACTCCAAAGTGTGGCATTTATAGTGATAGCCGCAGTGATAATACATAACGCTATTGGCTTGCTGAGTGGCTACAGCATCAGCAAACTCCTCGGTCACGAAAGTCAAACAGCCAGAACCATGGCAATAGAAGTCGGCATGCAAAATTCAGGCTTGGCTGTGGCCTTAGCCAGTCAATATTTTCAACCGATTTCGGCACTGCCTGGTGCAGTTTTTTCGATATGGCACAATCTATCAGGTTCCATACTTGCTACAATATGGT
>CAZVPJ010000034.1:0-14038 GCA_964629035.1 uncultured Thiotrichales bacterium
CAAAGTTTAAGCTGAGTGATGAGCAAGCCGAATTCATACTAAATTTGAAATTGCGTAACTTGGCGAAGATTGAAGAAATTAAAATTAAAGCTGAGCAAAAAGAATTAAATGCCGAGCGTAAATCACTCGAACAGACCTTGGGCTCTAGTGCGAGACTGAAAACATTAGTTAAAAAAGAGCTTATTCATGATGCAGAAGAATTCGGAGATGAGCGAAGATCTAAATTGGTTAAGCGTGAAGCCGCTACCGCAATTGATGAGTCTGAGTTAGTCGCGTCTGAGCCGATAACCGTTGTGTTATCCAAGAAGGGTTGGGTGCGTGCAGCGAAAGGGCATGAAGTCGATGCACGCGAGCTCAACTATAAGTCGGGTGATGCATATCAATCTCATGCTTATGGTAAGTCAAATCAAAATGCGATGTTTTTTGATTCAAGAGGGCGGTGTTATTCCCTACCTGCACATACTTTGCCATCTGCGCGTGGGCAAGGAGAGCCATTAAGTGGTAAGTTGAAACCTGCTGATGGTGCGGTATTTGTGGGTGTCATGATGGGTAATCCATCAGACATGTACTTACTTTCAAGCAGTGCTGGCTATGGATTTGTAGGCAAGCTTGAAGATATGTTCACCCGCAATCGTGCAGGCAAAGTTGTGTTATCCGTACCAAAGGGTGCGCACGCGATGTCACCTGTCCGGGTGCGTGATATTGATGAAGATTGGATCATATCGATAGGGTCAGAAGGCAATATGTTGGTCATCCCGCTAAATGATGATGTGCCTATTTTGCCTAAAGGCAAAGGTAACAAAATTATTAATATACCCAGCAAAAAAGTGGTTACAGGTGAAGAATCAATGCGTGCGATCGCATTAGTGCAAGATGGAGAAGCTATAACCCTATACTCTGGAAAGCGGACTAAAAAAATGAAAGGTGAAGAGGTTGACACTTTTGAGGGTGAACGTGGTCAAAGAGGGTTGAAGCTTTCTCAAGGTTACCGAAATATAGATGCGATTGAGGTGCATTTTGAAGTTGAGGAAGAATGAGTTTGAGCTACACTATGCACATTAAGCTTAAATAACGATATATATTTTTAGTTTTACGAGGGTTTTCTGATGGGCACACGAATATTTTTATTAATCGCTACAAACTTTGCAGTGGTGCTGGTGTTGGGGATTGCGGCACAAATTTTTGGTCTGGATAAAATCCTTGCGCAAAATGGTATGTCGGGCCAGCTTACGGGCTTGTTTATCATGTCGTTACTTTTGGGGTTTGGCGGGTCTTTTATATCGTTGGCAATTTCCAAGTGGATGGCAAAGCGCTCAATGGGAGTGCATATCATTGAACAGCCAGCCAATGAAACAGAACAATGGTTGATGGATACCGTTCAACATCAAGCTGAGCAAGCGAATATCGGTATGCCGGAGGTAGGGATTTTCGATACGCCAGAAGTAAATGCTTTTGCTACGGGTATGCGCCGCAATAGCGCGTTAGTTGCAGTAAGCACCGGCTTGTTAAACGCAATGAGTAGAGATGAAGCAGAAGCGGTTATGGCGCATGAGATTAGTCATGTAGCGAATGGCGATATGATAACTATGGGTTTAATACAAGGTGTATTGAATACGTTTGTTATCTTCTTATCTAGAATTGTTGGAATGTTAGTGGATAAAGCGATCTTTAAATCAAGAAGCGGTTTCGGTCCGGGATACTTTATTACGAGTATTGTAGCGCAAGTAATTTTAGGTATGCTGGCCTCAATGATTGCAAGTTGGTATTCGCGTAGACGTGAGTTTAGAGCCGATGCAGGTGGAGCAGACTTGGCGGGACGAGAAAAAATGGCAGCTGCATTGGAACGCTTAAAAGCACAGCATCAACCGGAAGAGTTACCGGGACAGCTTGCAGCATTTGGTATTTCAGGTGGAATGAAAGATGGTTTTAAGAAGTTATTTAGTACTCATCCGCCATTAGAAGATCGTATTGCCGCGCTTAGAAATAATTAAAAGTGAGAAAACAAAAGTAGAGAGCTACTAGAAGGGCGTCTAGAAACTAGCTTAAGAAGTGTTTTGGATAGTACGTGTTGGTTAGGTAAGTCAGTTGAATATACTGATCAAAAGCCTGCTGCTAGTGTTAGAGAAGCTTTTAGAGAGAGAAGTCGTAGTTTGGATGTTCACTAGGCGGCTGTAAGAAATTACCTTGAGTGTAGTTTATGCCTAGGCTCCAAAGAATAGATAATGTGTCTGCGTCTTCTATGAATTGAGCAATGACTTTTGTTCCCATTGGTTTTAATGCTTCAGCAATTTCGCGAATAGCATTTTGATTATCTTGATTATCGCTCACTTCAGACATTAAGCTATGACATATTTTTACATAATTTGCAGGTATAGCCTTAAGAATTTTAGATGGATTGTCGCCAGCACCAAATGCATCGATTGCAATTTCTGACTTCATTTCTTGTAGAGCGCTTACCAGTATTTTAGATTCTTTGAAGTTCGAAATGAGAACTTGTTCTTTTATCTCAAAACAAACAAAACCTGGTGAAATATTATTGGTTTTGAACTGTGCTTCTAACCAGGTTGGTAAGTCTTTATCTAAAATTGAGTTAGAACTCAATTTTATAAATAAACGCATATCCGCACCTTTGGTGCGTAATTCAGATAATTTTTTCAATGCATTTAAGATAATCCATCTATCCAGCATTTTACCAAAGCCGGTACGTTCAATACGCATTACAAACTCACTAGCAGGTACTAGTTCATTGTCTTTATTATGAAGTGCGGTATATATTTGGTAACGTTCACCAGGTTCGCCGTGTAGACTAATTATGGGTTGATAGAGTAGTGCCAATCTATTTTCTTTTACAGCTTCACGTAACTTTAATGTCCATCGTTCATCTTTTTCTTGCTCACCCATTTGAGCATCATTTGGTGCATAGATAACAATCTTATTTGTGTCTTTTTCCCAGGCTTCATCGCAACAGTTTTTAGCTTTATTAAGAATGTCCGGAACATCGGTTGTGAATTGGTCAATGGTAACTGCACCCACAGCCGGTTTGATAGATATATAATCACTACCGGAGGTTGTCATTAATTCACTTAGTTGTTTAATTACGTTATCACCAAAAGCTGTTAAAAACTTACGATCAATGTTTGAAGTTAGTACGCCAAAAGATTCTTCTGTTAGTTTTGATAAGGTTTCGTTTTCTGTGCAGCATTCACGTAAAGCATTCGCCACATTGCTGCTTACTTTGTCTATCGCGGCAATGCCGAATTTATCTTTTATGTCGTTGAAATTGGCAATATCTATCTGGATAAAGGCTTGAGAGATCTTTCCCTGTTTAGCGGCAATCGCTGCTTCATCAAGTTGATCCATAATAGAGCGTCGATGGTAAAAGCCCGTGTGGACATCACGCTCACTAAGGTAACTAAGTTGCTCTTCTAATTCTTTAGTGTCGCCTCCACCTGGAGCTTGATCCTGAATTATAATTTGAATGCATTCTTCACCGCCTACTACGACTGCGTTATAACTAAACTTGGCTGTAAAGGTTTCTTGGTTTTCTTTTTTGAACGTTAAAGTCGTCTCGCCAGTTTCTTTGGATTTTGAAAACTTCTTTAATATATCTTTCATCTTGGATTGATCATCCGGAGATATAAGATCCATGATGGATAAACCGTATAGCTCTTCGCTATCGCTTTGGCCAAATTTTTCAAGGTACTTGCTATTTGCGTAGGTATGCATGCCCTCATGCAAGTAACAAATTGCGTCCCGAGAGCTCTCCATCAGTTTATGACAGCGTGTTTCAAGTTCGCCGCAATTTTCTGCAACTTCTTTAAGTTGTTGGATATGAAATTGAGTTTTTGCTGCACTATTTACAACAAGTTGTAGATGCTCAGCGTTACTTTTATTTACTAAAGTGGTAGCACCTTGTTGCATGAATGTAACTGGATCTGCAGCAGTTGAATTTGTTAATGCAATGATAGGTATTTCTGGGGCACGACCATTAATAGTCGATACAGTTTGCTCCAGTGTAACTTCGTTGTCTTCAATGGCATGCAGGACGATATGTGGGTGTGCTTCGCCTAACAGAGTAGTTAAATCATCCGCATCTTGAGCAATTCGTGAGCGTACGGCAATCCCGGATGTTTTAATGGAGCTAACCATTTGCTCAACATCATTTGGACTGCTGTCAACGAATATGAGTTGCAGCGGGTGATTCATAATTTCTCTATTATTCTGTGCTTTATGTGGTTTTCGACGTCAACGACCATTTTGGCAACTGGGTCATGTGATGCAATAGATAGGCGACAATGCCTTTATTTACACTTCTAAACGGTATGTGGTCTGGGTGATTTGAGTAAATTACTTGATAATTCAAGTACTTCAGATAATTAATCATCTATTGATATTAGTCGCCACTCGGCATGGCAGGCATCTCGCTATAGGTAAATCTAGCAAAGGAAATGGTTTGCTCTAGCATATGCTGTAAGACGATATTTTGCTTTTTTCTTCCTGATTGCAGCACTAAATGGTCTCCATTTGCGGCGGCATTTGGGGGTGTAATAATAGTTCTGGAAGTTTCTTCTGAGCGTTCTTCGCTCACCTGTAAAACATACTCTAACTCAATAGTATTTTTTGTAGTTTGGTCTGAAGAAAGATTTGTGGTCCGGTGAGTATCAACAACATCCATTAGCTCAATATTGCCATGCAAAATTTCGATACCCATTTTCACGCCTTGCTCGGATAAAGATTGCATCCAGCGAATTACACCTAATCGCCAATCGTCATTTAGTTTGTCTTCGAGTCTGATTAAGATTATATCTCCCACTTGAGATTGATAATCAGAAGTGTTGTTCGAATTCAAACAATACCCACCCTTACTTGCATTACTAATATCCCATGTTTGTATAGAAGGTCTAAGGCATATCGCATCTTCTTCGGGTTCTATATCATTTTCTTGCAGTTCTTGTGCATCTGTAACTACGTTGCCACGACTAATCCAGTCCCATGCATTTGAGCTAGAAACACGATAGCTAGTTTCATTTTCGTTATGATTGTCATTGAAAAAAGTTGAAACTTTTGAATTGTCGATGGGTACTAACTCTAGATTTGATTTGTTGCTTTTAGAGGTAACATTATGATTGGTTGTAGTATGGCCTGTTTGTAGAATATCAATAATATTGCGCATACCCATTACCAAATGTAATCTTCCTTTCGCTGGGATAGCTCTTTTAGAAGCGCGCAATGGTTTGCTTATTAGTTTTTTAAGTAAGCGTTTACTTAATGACTTGCTCAAACTGTCTATTGATAAACCTGATTCTTTATTATTATCACCATCTGTGCTTGATGCTTCTTTTAGCTGATCAATCAGCGCGGTGGCATCAATATAGCGGTTCTTGGAAGATATCGGGATTTCTTCATTTGGCATCAAGCGAACAGGTTGTCGTAATGAAAGATTAATGTAAAAAGTATGTTCACAATCTGAAGGCATGATATCGGTTAAGTTCGATAATTTGCTGGCTTCATTTAGATATGTTGCAATTTTTCCAGCTTCCCCGTGCCCGTATGTATGTAAATTTGATAATGATAATAGGCAAGCATGTGTGAAGATGCTTTTTGGTGAAGACTTTGAGCTTACATTATCGATCTCATTTTTAGTTTGTAACTCTGTCAGCTCAAAATGTTCGGCAATGTTATAAAGTTGACATAGGTCTTGCCAGAAACTTTGAGGTGGCTCTGAATATACTTGGGCCAAGGTAATATACTGCTCTAACTGATAATACATCGCATGATGCACGCAATGAATTAGTTTCTTGTTGCTTAGTCGATTGTCTCTATTGACAGTTTCTTGAATGACTACTTTGTATGCAACTGCAAGCTCATTAAGAATATTTTGTTGCAGTTTTAAAGCTTCATTAGCTTTTTTAGATAACGGAAAGGGTTGGGTTAATAAATATTTACGTTGATTTTTCAGGAATTCATGTGCAACTGGGCGCATTATTTCAATTGCCGCAAGTCTTTGTTTGGTTGCATGGGCTTGTCGGTTAGATCGTTTTAATCCGTTGTAGAATTGTTGTATGGCAAGATCTTGATCGACATAAGGTAAGTTCTTAATCCACTTACGTAATTCTCGTGGTATTAAAGAAAATTTATTTTCAGCCAACGGGTCTTGGCTAGGCATTGAGATTTGTGTGTCGAGAAGCATAATTTCTTAGATAAACAATGATTTAGCCGATGCTAAATGAATCAAATAATTTCTGTATTAAGTGTATAGAGTAAAGCGGCAGAACAGTGTGATTTATTCTGCGATTTGTCTATTAATACAGTATGTTTATCCGGAAAAAAGGACGTTTCGAGGCTTTGTTAAAATAAAGTGTGACCACATTCTCAATTTAGCGTTATTTAATAATTTATCAGACTCTTGGATTGTTCGCTTGCAATTTCTTTTACAAGTCTAGGAACCAGATAGCCTGGCAAGTGTTTCGTAATTTCACGCATAATTTCTCGTGCATCAGTTTCGCTGACATCAAAATGCGCTGCACCTTCAACCTTGTCCAGTAAATGCAAATAATAGGGTAAAACTCCTGACTCAAATAAAGATTCGCTAAGATTAATTAAAGAGGATGCTCGGTCATTAATGTTCTTAAGCAACACACTTTGATTTAATAGTACGCAATCTGTTTCTGTAAGTTTTTTTAATTTATTATGAATTTCTTTATTTATTTCATTTGCATGATTGATATGCAATACCATAATCACTTTCATTCTTGTTTCGCCTACCCATTTTAATAATTCATCATTAATACGATTGGGTATGACGACAGGTAAACGGGTATGGATGCGTAATCTTTTTATATGCGCGATGGGTTCAAGTTTTTTAATCAGCTTTTCTAATTCATGGTCATCAAGCACTAGTGGGTCACCACCACTCAAGATTACTTCTGAAATGCTTTGATCCTGTTGCAGTTCTTGAATGGCACTGGACCAGCTATCAATGCGTGGATTCTGGGTTGAATACGGGAAGTGCCTGCGAAAACAGTATCTGCAATGAATTGCACATCGACTTGTTGCAAGGAGCAATGCGCGCCCATTGTATTTTTGCAGTAAGCCAGGTGACTTAATACTTTTAAGATCACCCACTGGATCTTTAATATAACCATTAATAGTATTGTCTTCATAAGCTGATGGTAATACCTGTAACAGTAATGGGTCATTGGGATTCTCTCGCTGCATTCGTTCAACATAGCTTCTTGGAACTCTTAATTTGAACTGTTCATTAGCTTGCGAACTGGTGGGCAGTTGTTCAGTTTTTAATCCTAGTATTTGGCATAATTGGTCGATATTAGTTATTGAAGATTTGTATTCTAATTGCCATTTATGGGATGTCTTTAGATTAGATTTTGATTTGATATTTATACTTTGTGTACACGCATCTTTAGTGTGAGAGCTTGAACCATCTCGTGTTAGACTAGGTATATTCGATGAACTCATAAAATTCCAAATTTTTAAATTATGGCAAACTACAATAGTAATGAATTTCGAGCAGGCATGAAGCTAATTATAGAGGGTGATCCTTATAATATAATTGAAAATGAATTTGTTAAGCCGGGCAAGGGTCAGGCTTTCAGTCGAGTAAAGCTGCGAAATCTAAAGACAGGTCGTGTCGTGGACCGTACGTTTAAATCAGGGGAAACCGTTGAAGCAGCTGATGTAATGGATACCGATATGCAGTATCTCTATAATGATGGCGAAGAATGGCATTTCATGGAACCCAAATCATTTGAGCAATTTGCAATGTCTAAAGAGGCGGTTGGTGAAGATGCACAATGGTTGAAGGGTCAGGAAGATTGTGTTGTAACCTTATTGGATGGGATACCCTTGTCTGTAACCGTGCCTAATTTTGTTGAGTTAAAGATCACGCAAACTGATCCTGGTCTGAAAGGTGACACTGCGCAAGGCGGTACAAAGCCAGCAACGTTGGAAACAGGTGCTATCGTAAAAGTACCCTTATTTGTAGGCGAAGGAGAAATTTTACGTATTGATACTAGAAATGGTGAGTATGTGTCGCGCGTAAAAGAGTAATTCATCTAGAAACTGAAACCCCCTGTATTAAGTCTGTATAGATTGATTTTAAACAACGATGAGTTTGCCTAAGGTATTGGGTATTTAGATGCCTTCTATACCATCTAGTAAGTCATTTTCTAATCGTGGTGCTACGTTAGATATTCTGCAAATACGTGCCAAAGTAAATCAAAGAATTCGTACATATTTTCAATCACGTAATGTGCTAGAAGTCGAGACGCCTCTCCTTAATCAATATGCCGTAACCGATCTACAGATTGACAGTATCGCAACTGAGAATGCCAGATTTCTCCATACTTCACCCGAGTATGCGATGAAAAAATTGTTGGTATTTCATCGATGTGACATGTATCAATTATGTAAAGTTTTCCGTGCCAATGAACGCGGTCGGTTTCATAATGATGAATTCACAATGCTTGAATGGTATCGCGTTAATTGGAGCTATAAAGAGCTTATGCAAGAGGTTGCAGAGTTAATCGCAATATTGGCAAATGACTACATCAAGCCACGCGATAGTATTTATCTTAGTTATCAGGAGGTTTTCGAAAAATACACTACGCTAGATGTTGCAAACGCTGTGCAGGAAGATTATTTGCAAATATGTAAAGATCATTCGATTCAATTACATACTGCTTTGGCGGTAGAGGAATATCAGAACCTTGTATTGGATCAAATAATTGTTCCAAAATTTGACAAGAAAGTTCTAACATTCATTTATGACTTTCCTCCAGAGCAAGCAGCACTCGCAAAAATTAATCAGCAGGGCTACGCGCAGCGTTTTGAGCTGTATTTTGGTGGAGTGGAATTGGCCAATGGGTTTCAGGAATTAACCGATGCAGAAGAGCAAAGATTACGTTTTGAGGAAGACAATCGCAAACGATTATTAAACAATAAGAAAGTGATAGAGATTGATATTGAATTTATAAATGCGTTAGAAGCAGGTTTGCCTGAAAGTGCTGGGGTAGCTTTGGGGATTGACCGACTGTTGATGGCAATATTGAATGCGAAGCATATCAATGAGGTGCTGTCTTTTGTGGGCACGTAAATTTACTACTTATTAACCAAAGCACTAGCTAATTCTTTGGCCAATCGTTTGCCCCATGTTTACAGGTTGTTGAATTTCTAAGTGGTCATGCCATTTAACTTGGTTTGCTTCGAATGCAATAATTGCAGTAGAGCCCATATTGAATGTACCAAGTTCGTCGCCTTTGTTTAATTTTATATCTGTGTATTTTTTTCTAACAATTTTTTTGCCGTGCGGCGGAGTTACAAGGCCTTCCCATGCCATCTCAATGGCTGCAACATTTACGGCTCCAACCATGACTACTGCCATATAGCCAAGTTTAGTTTTAAAGATAGAGGCAACTCGTTCGTTTCTGCTGTATAAGCCTTTTATTACCTCTGCTGCATAAGGGGCCACGCTAAACAATCTACCCGGGATATAAATCATTTCGACTAACTCACCATCGAAGGGCATATGTACACGATGATAGTTTTTTGGAGATAAGTATATGGTTGCAAAGTTGCCACTTTTGCAGAGTGTTCCATAATTATTTTCACCGCCTAGTAATTGGCTAATTGAAAAATTTTGGCCTTTAGCTTGGATGGCTTGATCATTTTCATAGTGTGATATTTGACTTATACGCCCATCTGCTGGACAAGCAATAGCGTTTTCATCACGATCAATGGGTCGTGATCCTGCAACTAATTTTCGCGTAAAAAATGTATTGAAACTTGTGTAATTTTCAGCATTTGCATGCTCGGATTCACTCATGTCTACGTCAAAGGCACGAATAAAAAGTCTAATAGCAGGGTTCTTTAATGGTGTTTCTAGTCTTGTTAGCCAAAAGGTAAAACGCGATACAAGATGGTGTGGGAACAAATGAAACAAGATTCCCTTGATTATTTTCCACATGAGCTTTGTATTAACTTTTATTTTTTTCGTAGAGTTCGCTAATAATCTTAAAGTCATTAGCGATAACTTTTGCGTCATGCGGTGTACTAAATAAGGCAACCATATTGCCGTCTGGTGCAGTGACAAAAATATGGGCGCTATGGTCTACCAAGTAGTTGTCATTAGAGTTGTCACCAATAGCATAAATAGCTCCAACCGACTGGGTCAGATTATCAATTTGGTTCTTGTTACCGGTTAAACCAATCATGTCCTGATTAAAATGTTCAACGTATTTTTTCAAACTATCAGGTTGATCACGATTCGGGTCTACCGATATAAAAATACTGCGTGGCATGTAATCAAAGTCGTTTAGTTCGTTTGAAACTTGGTCAAGAATATTTAATGTGAGGGGGCAAACATCAGGGCAGTTGGTGAAGCCAAAAAAAATCATGCTCCATGAGCCGATTAAATCTTGGTTATTAAAGGGTTTGTTTAAGTGATTGGTTAGCGAGAAGCTGGGTAACTCGCGCGGGTCATTTTGCAGGCTAGTCGCTTTTTGTAAATCTTCAACACTGATGGATTGTGAATTTTGATAATTGTAAAAGAGTATTCCTATAGCAAAGGCTGCTATCGCAGCGAGTAAAATAGGTAAGCCGCGACCGTATTGATGAGAGCGGTTAAGTATCAAGCTTTGATTCATATATGCATTATTTCATAGCCAAGATTCGTGTATATCAAGCAAAATAGATAGTTCTATATAAACACGCTGCTATTCCTAACACCGATAAGTTACAATCTATATATGTCTGGAAATTCAATTGGAAAATTATTCACCGTTAGTTCTTTTGGCGAGAGCCATGGAAAAGCTATTGGCTGCATTGTAGATGGTTGCCCTCCTGGTTTGGAGTTGAGCGAAAAAGACCTTCAAAATGATTTGGAACGTCGCAGGCCAGGTAAGTCTCGTCATACTACACAAAGGCGCGAACCTGATCAGGTCGAAATTCTATCTGGAGTTTTTGAAGGTAAGACGACGGGTGCGCCAATAGGTTTGATCATATATAACCAGGATGCACGATCTAAAGACTATTCAGAAATTATGGATAAGTTCCGACCTGGGCATGCTGATTACACTTATCTGAAAAAGTATGGATTGCGTGATTACCGTGGCGGTGGACGATCGTCTGCAAGAGAGACCGCCATGCGTGTGGCAGCAGGCGGAATAGCACGAAAATATTTACATGAACATTATGGTGTAAGCATTCGCGCCTATTTGGCTCAACTTGGCGAATTGAAGCTAGAACATAAAGATTGGTCAGTGGTAGAAGAGAATCCATTTTTTTGTCCCGATGAGAATAAAGTGGTTGAGTTAGAGGCTTATATGGATGACTTGCGCAAACAAGGAGATTCAGTTGGAGCGCGGGTAAATGTGGTTGCAAGTGGAATGCCAGTAGGGTTGGGCGAGCCAATATTTGATCGCTTAGATTCTGATATAGCGCATGCCATGATGAGTATTAACGCGGTAAAAGGTATTGAAATTGGTGCAGGTTTTAACAGTGTTTCGCAAAAAGGCTCACAACATCGTGATGAAATTATGCCACAAGGTTTTTTGACCAATCATGCAGGTGGAACGTTGGGTGGAATTTCTTCCGGTCAGGATATTTTGGCAAGTGTCGCCTTTAAGCCAACCTCAAGTATTCGAATTCCTGGTAAAACAGTTGATAAACAAGGTAATCCAACCGAAATCATTACAAAAGGTAGACATGATCCTTGTGTAGGAATTCGTGGTGTACCTATTGTAGAGGCAATGCTTGCGCTAGTGTTAATGGATCATGTGTTGCGCGATCGCGCTCAAAACGCGAATGTGAATTGTTCTACTCCTGATATTCCTGCTTCGTTTTAACACCTAAGTTTCTAATTTTTTCTAGCTATGCCTTTGGCTATGTTCGTTAAGCAGAAGTCTTCTGCAGGGCATCAACCGCTTGCGGGATTTTATTTTTTTTATTTCGCCAGCATTGGTGCATTTCTTCCTTATTGGAATTTATATTTAAAACATCTTGAGTTTTCAGCGCGACAAATCGGTGAGTTATCAGCGGTTTTGTTAGCGACTAAAATTTTTGCCCCTTATTTGTGGGGTTGGGTTGCAGACTACTCTGGCAAACGTTTGTCTGCTATTCGACTGGCCTCATTTATTGGTATGAGTATTTTTGCTGCAACGTTATTGTTTGATGACTACTGGGCTTTGCTAATAGTTTTAGCCGGCTACAGTTTTTTTTGGAATGCAACCTTGCCTCAATTTGAAGCCGCCACGATGAATAATTTGGGTGATAGTAAACATATGTATAGCCGAATTCGTTTGTGGGGATCGGTAGGCTTTATTCTCACAGCTTCACTGCTTGCACCTGCATTAGAAAAGGTTGGGATTGAGTATTTGCCCTGGGTGATACTGGCGATTTTAATACTTACTTGGTTGAATACTTTAATGGTTAATGAGTCAATGCCAAAGTTGCAGACGATCCCGTCGTCTTCCATCTTCAAAACTTGTTTTCAACCACAAGTATTAGCATTGTTAGTGGCATGTTTTTTAATTCAGGCAAGCCATGGTCCGTATTACACATTCTTTAGCATTTATGCTGAAGACAGTGGTTACTCGCGAACACTTATAGGTCAACTATGGTCACTCGGTGTATTGGCTGAGGTGGGCGTATTTTATTATATGTACCGCTGGTTGCCTCGATTTGGGCCAAAGCGCTTGTTAGTGGTTGCAATGCTGCTCACCGTGGTTCGCTGGTGGTTAATTGCCTACTATGTGGAGTATTTATCTATTCTTCTATTTGCGCAATTATTGCACGCAGCTTCATACGGGCTTTTCCATGCCTCGGCTATCCATCTTATCGACACTTATTTTTCGGGTAGTATCCAGGGCCGTGGTCAAGCGTTGTTTGCGAGTGTCAGCTTCGGCTTGGGTGGTTCGCTTGGCAGTTTGGTGAGTGGGTATACTTGGAACAGTATCGGACCCTCATATGTGTATTTATTGGCCATGTGTATAGCGTTGCTTGCCTTACTGCAATACGTATGGATTATGAAGTCTGGTGCATGGGAAAGATAATCAATTTATTTTTATTGGCTTTGAATTAAAATTGTTGAAGAAATATGCAAAATAAAACCCTTTACGACAAAGTATGGCAAAGCCATGTAGTTCATGAGCGTGACGATGGTATGAACCTTATTTATATTGATCGTCATTTAATTCATGAGGTAACTTCTCCACAAGCATTTGAAGGTTTGCGTTTAGCAAAGCGGGATTTATGGAGAAAAGGTTCTATCCTGGCTACGGTTGATCATAATATCCCTACAACCGATCGAAGTGCAGGTATTGATGATGTGATTTCAAGAACACAAGTCGATACGCTCGATCAAAATTGTAAAGATTATTCATTGACACAATTTTCCATGCTCGATGTTCGACAAGGAATTGTGCATGTCATCGGCCCTGAACAAGGTGCTTCATTGCCCGGTATGACTATTGTTTGTGGTGACTCGCATACTTCTACCCATGGTGCTTTAGGTGCACTTGCGTTTGGTATTGGAACATCAGAAGTGGAGCATGTGTTAGCGACACAGTGCCTGTTGATGAAAAAGTCTAAAAACATGTTGGTAAATGTAAATGGCCAATGTTCATCGGGCGTTACCGCAAAAGATATTGTCTTGGCAATTATTGGTAAGTTAGGCACGGCTGGTGCAAATGGGCACACGATTGAATTTGCAGGTAGTGCAGTGCGTGCATTGTCGATTGAGGGGCGAATGACGGTTTGCAATATGTCGATAGAAGCGGGTGGACGTGCAGGCATGATTGCAGTGGATGATTCAACAATTGAGTATATCGCTGGGAGACCTTATTCGCCCAAAGACAGCCATTGGGATATGGCCGTGAAGCAATGGCGTCTATTGAAGAGCGATGAAGGTGCACAGTTTGATTCTGAAATAGAAATTGATGCAACTGAATTACAACCACAAGTGACATGGGGGACTTCGCCCGAGATGGTTGCAGGAATAAACAGTACAATTCCAGATAGTGTT
>CAZVPJ010000035.1:0-13974 GCA_964629035.1 uncultured Thiotrichales bacterium
GCGGTTTTAGGATTAAACACAAACTGCCCTTCAATTAAGTAATTAGATAATGCAAAACTAATTACCAAATTCAAAAGGTATGCAATCATACCTGCTATAAGGCCTATCAATAGAAATTGAGTACGAAAGACTTTTTGCACCAATTTGGTATCTGCCCCAACTGCTTTGAATATTGCAGTACTATACGATCTATTTTTGCGTAGAATCATTTCTATTGAAACAAACACTAATACGCTCGCAAATAATGCAAAATACAAGACCGTCTCAACAGCATAGCTAATTTTTTGCGCTATGCCTCGAATCCTATTTAATAAGAAATCCACATCAAAAAAAGTTGCGCTCGGAAACTGTTTTACAAAATCTCGTAATATAGGTCGTTGTTGATTACCTAAATGCAGGCTTCCCATATAGGAAACTGGTAAACCGTCTAATACACCTGGATTAAAGATCATATAAAAATTTGGTGTAAACGATTCCCATTCTACAGATCGAATACTAGTCACCATGGCTTCCACCACTTGGGTTTCTACTGTAAACGAAAGCTTGTCACCCAATGAAATTTTCAGGTTTTCAGCTAAACCCTCTTCAACTGAAACCATCGCAACATGATCTTTTATTTTAGAATGGTTGGATGCATGCCAATCACCTTTTATGATTTTATTATCATTCGGTAATTGCGTATTCCAGGTAAGTGCCAGATCTCTTCCTAACGATTCATCTTGGCGTTCTGTTTCTTTACTAGCGTATTCTCGGATGGGTTGACCATTAACTGCACTTAGACGGCCTCTAACTACAGGATACATTGGGCTATGTTGCAAACCTTGTTTTTTTACTTGGTCCAAAAATGCTAGCCTTTCATTTTCAAATAAATTTATTACAAATATATTTGGTGCATTTTCAGGTACTTTTGATTGCCATGAAGCTACTAGATCATCACGGATCGTTGCAATGAGTGCTAATGAAAAAAATGTGATAGCAATCGCAACAACTTGCACGATAACCATACGACGATTTGCATGTAAACTTCTTGCAGTAAGTTTTGTAGATACTGCTCTTGATTCACTATATTTTGCAAACCAAGAAATAAAAGTTTTAGTAATAAAATATGTAAGCAAGACAAACAGAAGTAGCACAGTTATGATGTACAAGCTAATTTTTATATCTTGTGTGCCTGCGTATACGATCACCGATAAACCTACAAACATTGCTACTATCGTGAAAATGATAGGTTGTTGTTGAGTTTCAGTTCGATTGAGTAATAATTTAGGTGCTGTCTTTAATAGTTTATTCAAAAATGGCCATGCAAAACTCACCACAACCACTAAAGCCGTAAAAGCACTGAGTATATACGGCATAGCGCTTGCTGAAGGTAGCGTTTCAGGGATGAGATCACCTAAACTTCTTAATATAAAAATATGTGCGACACCACCAATCATCAGGCCAATTATTATTGCAATCAAACTAAATATTAAAAACGGCATGACCACTGCCATTACCATTCTTTTTCCTTGCAAGCCCAAACAACGTAATAGTGCATATTGGTACGTCATTTCATTTGAATATTGATAACTTACAAGAGCTGCTGCAACTGCACCTAGCAACACTGCAATAAGTGCTGTGATATGAAGAAATCTGTAGGCTCGATCTAATGTATTGGCTAATGTTTGGTTAGCTGCATCAATAGTGATAAATTCTTGATTCAGCTGCAAACTTGATTGAAGCCTTTGTTGCAACTCGTTTAACTTGGATGCTTCTCCTGCAAATAGAAATCGATACTTTACCCGACTACCCGGGCGCACAATTTTTGTGGCGTCTATATCTTCCCAATTCATCATGATACGGGGTGTAAAACTATAGAAACTGCTCCCACGATCGGGCTCGTATACTAAAACTTTAGTTATTTTAAAAGCTGCTTCACCAACATTGACATGCTGATGCAATGAAAGACCCAGTTCATTTAGCACCCTGTCTTCTACCCACACCTCCCCCTTCTTTGGAACACCTTGGGTAGGTTCTGGTTCTCCATAGAGCTGCTCAGATACTTGGAGTGACCCTAATAATGGATAATTATCTGAAACGGCTTTTACACTGGATAGAAGAAATGACTCATTACCTATACCCCCTTCCTTGGCATTGGCCATAGTTTGGAAAGTAAGTGTCTTTGCCTTTTCTAGAGAAAATGTCTCAAGCATTACACGCTGCTCTTCACTTAAATTTGTAGTGGATTCAAGCACTAAATCTGCTGCTATTACTTCTTTTGCTTGGCTATTAAAAAGCTGCTCGAGTCGGTCTCCCAATAAAGTGATACTAAAAGTTACCGCACAAGCAATGGCTATAGCGATGCAAAACAAACGCATAGCTTTTTGGCGAAGTTGTCTGAGGAGAAGATTGTTATAGAATGCAAACATTGTTTTCAATCTTGATGCTGCCTACTTTGTTTTAATTGACCTTGATCAAGGTGATAACAAGTATTACAACGTTTACTTAACGACTCATCATGAGTAACCAAAACTAACGCTGTGCCTTTTTCTTGATTTAACTCAAATAATAAATCTATAATTTTAGATCCAGTATTGCTATCTAAATTCCCCGTTGGCTCATCAGCAAGTAATAATGGTGGCGTAGTAGAAAATGCACGTGCTATAGCTACCCTTTGTTGCTCACCACCAGACAAGGTTGTTGGAAAATGATTATTGCGATGACTCATTCCTACACGATCTAACAGCGATTGAGCCTTTTCTTTGGCTTGTGAATCATCATTAATTTCTAGTGGTAACATTACATTCTCTAGTGCTGTAAATCCTGGTAGCAAATGAAATGCTTGAAAAACAAACCCTACATATTGATTGCGTAATGCAGCACGTTGATCTTCACTTAATTCTTCAAGTTTATGATGGAACAATTCGATACTTCCTGTGGTCGGAGTATCAAGCCCAGCCAAAACACTAAGCAGGGTTGTTTTTCCTGAACCAGATTGACCAATGACCGCTACACTTTCCGCTTTATCAACCTGAATATTTACTTCATTTAAAATTGAAATTTCCCCTTCTTCAGTGGAGACATTTTTGCTAACTTGGTTACAACGAATAACAGATGAATTTGAAATGACTTTTCTCCGAATGATAAGTAATACTTTACTAACTATCTTAGTAGTTACGGTTAATCTATTCTATGTCCATGTGCATGCCAGAGAACATACCATTTTGGTATTAGGTGACAGTCTCAGTGCTGCATATGGTATCGAGATTGAACACGGATGGGTCAATCAACTACGCGATCGCATGGAGCACTATAGCGAAGACAAGCAATGGAATGTAGTCAATGCTTCGGTTAGTGGTGAAACAACCTCTGGTGGACTCGCACGTCTTCCTGACCTACTCACTAAATACCAACCTGTACTGTGCATGATTGAATTGGGTGCCAATAATGGCCTTCGCGGCCAACCTACAACACTAATGCGCAATGATTTAGAGCAAATAATTAAACAATGCGCCGTTACCGGCACCTCTATACTTCTGGGTATCAAGTTACCTCCCAATTATGGAGAAAAATACACCCAAGCTTTTCATCAAGTCTATATTGATCTTGCTAATGAATGTGGTATCCCATTAGTTCCATTTCTACTTGATGGCATAGCATTGAACGATAAATATTTGCAAGCCGATAGATTGCATCCCACTAAAGAAGCACAAGCTATTATTCTGGAAAACGTATGGCCTACTCTTAAGAAATGGCTGGATTCTATTTAAAGACAGACTAATTTTGGCTAAATTCAAGTTAAACATAGGCTGTTTTTAAATATGGATTGGCATGTTTACATTATTGAAACCGATGATCATTTTTACTATACCGGTATCACTACCGATATAAAAAGAAGATTTGAGCAGCATGCTAATGGTTCAGGCGCAAAATTTTTTAATATTCACCGCCCTAACAAGATCATTTATAGTGAAAACGGACATACTCGCAGTAGCGCAAGCATACGAGAGGCTGAAATCAAAAAATTAAACAAAAAAGATAAAATTAAATTAATTAAATTGCGGCATAACGAACAATCCGACAAAAATTATTCTTAATGTACATACTGACTTAATTGTAGACTTAAGTGTTTTGCTCATTATTGGATGAGCTTTTTAGCATTGATATAGCCATAAACAGTAATAGTAGACTTCCAAATACTAATACCCCCCATAGAATCATATTTTTAGGGGTGACTTTAATCAAATCCTCTTTTAAAACATCTTCTCCACCTAAAGGATTTGCTTTGTTTGAAATGATAGACTGAGCAATCAGTTGAGCTTCATCATTACTTGCAGTATTAAAAAACGTTTTTTGATTAGCTGATTGTGCAGCATACAGAGCACTTCCATATGCCAATGTAAATGGCTGGTCTCCGCGTGCAACAAAAGTGAGAACATGAGGTTGCCACATAAAATTAACCACCGGTGGCCGCTGCTCAAAACCACTACCTCGCGTTACGACCTCTAGCTTCCATTCTTGATCACTATTTGCATTCAGTCTAATGAGCTCATTCTTCAATGTTTCACCATTATTAGAAATTTTATAAACCGTACCCGTTCCACGCAGTATCCATGTATTGTCATCCATATCACGAGAATATACTTTACAATCTGCCATAACGTTATTTTCAGGTACCTGTACTCGTAACTGTTTTTTTATGATTTTTGCAGGCAACTGATAATATGTAATTTGTTTGTTGTTTTCATCATGAATTCCGACAACGTCTTCGGTCATGCTGTATGGAATATCTTGCTGCTGATTAATTCTTAACTGAACTTTTTTGATGTCAGGCCTACGTTCGCCGTGGATGCTAAGCCGATAAAACTTTTTGCCAATTCGGTTTAGCTTTATTTGGTTATGTTTAATAATTGCGTCATTTGTTCGTAGTTGCGCTAAGTTCACTCCTCTTACAACATATTGCCAATTTTTAAAATCATCAGACGTTTCAATATCCGCTGAGAAAAAAGTACTCACATCTTGATTCAACATCCAATCCAGAACCATTTCAGTGCCTACCCCTTCTAACTCACCCACTTCACCAATATACACATCCATTTTTGTACTTGAACTATCAATATCCATCGCGCGTAAATTTAAACTAATATCTACACCTGATGATTTATATTTTTCGATCAAGTTTTCTAATCCATCTGTATTACTTGTAAGTTTTGCAAAAGAAAGATTCTTTAAGCTTGTTTGCGAATCCTTCTTTTGAGACGTCACTCTATGAGGAACGAGCCCGCCAGTAGCATTGAATACACGAATATCATTCAAGTTATCCGACTTAACCTTTTCATAGACATGATAAGGTAGTAATGCTTGTTGAAGAGGCTTGTCTTCATTTATAGTAATCTCACTGCCAGCATAAAACGCTTGCATATTAAGCGCCGCATTCTCTGCTTGGACCATATTGCCGAACAAACATATGGCCACTATTAACTGCATCAACTTACTCATAATTCCTCAGCTCCCATTATTTTTTGCTCCTCTCTCTTCTTGCTAACATCATTATTGTTATCTTTTTCATTAGCTTGAATATTTTTTGGCGGCACAGGTGAAAAATAACCAACCAATAGCAACAACACACCTACCACAAGGAAAGCAATAATTCGCTCCACGGTTCCTGAATTCGATAGATCAACTAAAAATAATTTCACCACCACTGCACCAATAAGACCTGCACCTATCATCCAAGTGGTACGATGTAACTTTTTAGAACTGTAAACCATTATGACTACTGCAATCGTTGCCCATAGAATCGAGAAAGTTGCTTGCACCAACTGTGAAGCTAGCATTATCTCCAAGTCATAAGGGACTCCTTTCCAAAAGTGAATAATTCGCAACACAAATGCATTCACCCATACAAATAAACCCACAAATAGTAACCAGCTTGCACGAAGCTTAAACA
The DNA here is from genome assembly GCA_964629035.1 of uncultured Thiotrichales bacterium. Taxonomy (GTDB): domain Bacteria; phylum Pseudomonadota; class Gammaproteobacteria; order UBA4575; family UBA4575; genus JABDMD01. The sequence goes on from CAZVPJ010000035.1 coordinate 5,930, forward strand.
GACCTGTATGTTTTTCTTCACTATTTGAAGTAATGGATTGGTAATATTTAATCAGCGCGAACAGTGCTACTAACGTTGATATATCAGCTGGGTTTAAGAATGGTATATATGGTAATGGCGACGGGTCTCCCGGGCCACTTAGGTTCATAAATAATGCCCATAGCAATGTGTATACTGCTACAACAGTAGTGCTCACTTTCAAATATGCAGTTCGATGTTTAAGCAATGGCCACTGTACTTTTTCTCCATATGAACACAAACACCATAAGGCAATAGACGGCAACATACCCCAAATCATCCAGTTCCATGTGTGTGACCAATCAGTAAGGCGTTCTATCCTCCACCCCAACTCCCACGTAATCACTATCAAGCTTATCAGGATTCCACTGACATGCATCCAACCTGTAGCTCTTAAGCTGTAGGTATCAAGCTTTTTATCAAATTGGTATAAGCACCAGTACAATGCCCCTAACGCGACAGGCCAGCCAAGCCAACCGGCTTCAGCCGAGGGATGACCGTTAAGTATGCCTACCACAAAACCTATTAAAATTAGTAACGGTACATACACATACACAACATAAGTAAGCTGCGGCCATGATAGCCAATTTGCTGCTAATGTACTTACTAATATGGTAAAAGCTAGAAATGCAAGTGCTGCTGCCAGGTAATAGTTATTGATATCTAGTGAAATAATTTGTACTAATCCAAATATGATCCACAAGGCAAATCCTGCAAAAAGCAAAACATGTGAAACAAATGGGTATTCATATTTTGTAACTTCACTACGATTTTTATGCAGTACATATGAAGCAAAAATAATTGCAATACATAATATAATTGAACCCAAGTAGTCCCTCGTACTCATTAGACTTGCCATTAATCCAATATCTAAATTAAGAATAAAGATAGCACTCGCTACAACTATCAAGACCAAACCAAAAACCCGTGCCAACCATTGATTCTGTCTAGCACCTATCCATACAATTGCCGCACCTTCAAGGGCCCATAAGGCAGATGTAATGTTACTTTCAAATGCAAATGGAATTGTTAACGTAGCAAACACAATTCCGATACTTAGAAATGACTCTGTAATTAAACGTTTTTGACTTCCTAAACGCTTATTTAAAAAGAATGCTAGCGATATATAGTAAAATGCTAATGCTAATGCACTAAATGCCATTCCATATTCAATGTTTTCTACCAGCCTTGATTGCAACGCAAAAGCAATCAATGGAGTACCAAATACTATTGTTCCATCTACGATGCTTTTTACATCCGATTGTTTTCGAATAGCATAAAAAACTGCAAGTAAGGTATAGATTAGAAAAAATGCAATCAAAAACGGTTCTGTTGTGGAAAAATGCTCAGGCTTATATGCTTTGTACCCCCACATACTTGCAATTACAAAGGTAAAAATAAAACTAATTACATTTAGCATTCGCCATGATTTAAACCAAGCAATAAACAATACCCCAAGGTTTAATATAATGTAGTAGGAGAATAATGCTACGTGACTACCTTCTCCTGTTGAAGCCAATACCGGCGCCAAAAATCCACCCACTGTGCTCAGTACAGCCAATGTCTTTGAGTCTTGCCTGACAGATATGATTGCAGACGTTATGGCGATGAGCACTAACAACGCGAACGAAATAGTGGAAGGTAATAAGTGATAAAGTCTAAATGCTGCATAGACCGTTAAATAAAGGAAGCCTATTCCACCACCTTGTAAGGCTACTGCATAACTTGGTCGTTTATTTCGCAAACGCCATCCCAATGCGAGCATAGCGATACCCCCTATTGCAACCGCTATAAGACGATACTCAATCGGGAACAATGCATTCTCTGCAGCCAGTTTTACCAGGAAAGAAACTCCAAAAAATAATACGACTACACCGACTTTTACTAAAACATTACCGGTAGTAAAAAATCCAATAATAGTATTGAAGATAGAAGAAATTCCTTCCAAAAAGGCATTCTCTTTATATGTAACAGGTTTGATGCTTTCTTTTGAGAACCCTTCATCAGATGATCTAGTATTATTTTCTTCTGAATTTCGAGCACTTCCCGCAACTTGGGGAGTTTCTTGAGATCTTATTTCATCTTCAATCGTGAGACTTGATTGCTTACGTTCCAATATAGAATCTTTAATAGTTTGAACATATTGATCTTTAACTGGCTCTGGCTGAACATCTGGACCATCTTTTGGCTCGATTGCTGGCTTTGTCACGGCCTCAGAGGTAGCTTTGGCATTCTCTTGATAATCATTTACAGTATCTTTTTGCACATTACTTCGTGAAGCTTCTTGCAGCGTATTTACTTTACTAATCAAGCTTTTTACTTGTTCAACTGTATATTTTTCTCTTGTTTTAAGTAGCAGTAGCTCACCAAGCAAATATCCTATTGCCGCGCCAGCAACTGCACCTAGGCCATTTTGACCCACTGCTAATCCAACAATAGCCCCGATAATAATATATACGAAGTTCATATTTTTCGTCCTTTAATTTTTTATAGTGCTTCGTGCTAGTGCAATCATTCTAAAAGTTTTAGTATTTATATTAGTTAAATCCAACCAGAAAGACATGAATAATATCGTTGTATAGCAAGATGCTACTAAACGTATCGTTTAATAAGACTTTTTCAATATAGCGGGATATTATTTTTCAGCATTAATCTCTTCGATACTCTGAAAACAATGAGAACTCCCACTCCCTCATTGCCAACATAAAGCTATAACCATGCCGTTCTTCAGCAGGAAGTGATGCATTATCTTTTATCAAATTATGGAATTCTGTCACTAATTGCATTAATTTATTTTCAAATGATTTAGCTGAAGCGGTAGATATTTTTCCTGAATAAAACTTAAGAAAATCACCTGATTGATCAAACTTGCCCTGCAAAAATTCACCACGTACTCTTTGATCAAAAAACTTTCGAATCGGTCCATCTATACGCCAATTTAATGTACGAGAAACCAAAATTTTTACATGATTACTTGGCAAAACGTCGATTAGCTTAAGACGATCCAATTGTGCCAATAATGTATTTGCTTCGGGCTCCTCAATTGCATATTCATTTAAGATCTCTTCTACTGACCAATTATTTAATAAGAAATATAACATCAGCAGTAGTTTAGGATTGCTTACAAGATGTTGTTCTTGATCTTCAGTTAATGTTGAGATAAGTGTTTCTTCTTGCTCTACCATCGAGGCAAGATCTGTTAACTGTATACCAAGAAATGCACATATCTCATCCATTCTACTTAATGAAACACTCTCTTCTGAAAATATTCTTTTTACAGTAGCCTCACTTACATCTAATGCACATGCTAGATCAGCATATGTTTTACCTTGTGCTTTTAGATAACGTTTCACACATTCTAAAAATCGCTTAGTTTGTCCGCTTTGTTCAGTCATATCTCAAAGTATCAATATCCATGCTTGAAGTATTATTTTTCTATACTTTGTCTATTCTAATTGCAGACATGATTTTCTGCACTACACTTGTTTCATCTTTAGAGTAATTAGGAACAACATATGGACAAGCATAAATATATTCTCATGTTTATCTCGCTGTTATTAACTGTCCTATTATCGGGTTGCACGACGTTTATGCAACAAATCACCGACCAAGGGATGCGTAGAGGGGTATCATCAAGCCTGGTGGATTATCTTTATCCAAGCGGTGAAACACCACCAGAATTTGACCAAACAGTGCCAAATATGCAGTTACCTTTACGTGTTGGAGTTTCCTTCGTACCAAGTTATGCGGATGACTCCATTGCACTAACTGCAACACGTAAATCTGAACTGCTCAATAAAGTTAAAAGTGCCTTTAGTGAAAAACCATTCATTAGTGAAATCATCGTTATTCCCGATACGTACTTACAATCGAACCGTGGCTTTAAAAGTATAGATCAAGTTTCTAGATTATATTCTCTAGATGTGATGGCACTCATATCTTATGACCAGGTTGTGTACACAGATGATACTCGATCATCACTGCTCTACTGGACGATTGTAGGTGCATACTTCATAAATGGAAGTAAAAATGATATCAATACCTTTGTCGATGTTGCGATCTTTGATGTAGATAGTCATAAACTATTATTACGAGCACCGGGCACTGATGAAGTTATAGCAAAATCTGCACTTATTAATAGTTCTGAAAAACTTCGAATAGCTAGGCAAGGAAGCTTTGACACCGCAATCGACAACTTGGCAGTTAACCTTGAAACTGAGTTATCAAGTTTTACGAAAAGAATCAAAAAAGATAAAAGTGTAGAAATTTCATATCGTCCCGGATTTTCAGGTGGCGGAGGAGCAATGAGTTTGACAGTACTTATTTTATGCTTGATTGTTTTAACAAAAACATTTATTCGATCTATACAAAATCAAGAAAAATGCGGTCAGTGCAATAAGCAATACTGGAACTACTCACCAGACCCAAGATTTGAGCTACTAGATTAATACCTGGTTAGACTAACAATTATGAATCGCCCATGTAACATCCAGTGCTTGACGATTTTGCCAGATATCATGCACCCGAAAAATATTTACACCTGCCAGAACCCCAAGCGCGGAGGTAGCGCATGTGGCAGGCATTCTTTCACGTGGATCTTCTCGATTAGAAATTTCACCCATGAAACGTTTTCTACTTGTACCTAGCAATACTGGATATCCTAAATCTACTATTTTCTTCATATCTCGTAATAATTCCAGGTTATGTTGCGTACGCTTGCCAAATCCTATTCCAGGATCCACTATAATATTTGATTTGTGTACCCCCAGGCTTTCAGCATGCTTGGCTCGACTAATCAAGTAGTCAGACACTTCTTTTGTCACATTTGCATAACTTGGGTTATCTTGCATATTGCCTGGCTCACCTTGCATATGCATGAGGCATATTGGTGCTTTAGTGTCAGCTGCTAGTTTTAATAACGATTCATCTTCACGGCCTGCACTCACGTCATTTAGCATGGTTGCACCAGCATTCAATGCTGCCTCGGCTACCTCAGACAAGGTGGTATCAATACTAATATGAATACTTTTATCATTAGTTAAAGACAATTCTTTACGTAAACCAGCAATCACATCAAGCACTCTTCTTTTTTGCTCTTTTGCATCAACTCGTTTAGCACCAGGGCGTGTAGATTCACCACCTATATCTATAATATCCGCACCTTGCTCTACCATTTCCAAGCCACGTGTTATGGCATCTTTGGAAGATGGATACATACCTCCATCAGAAAAACTATCTGGGGTAACATTAAGCACGCCCATTAATAAGGGTTTTGTGTAATTAAGCTGCATATCAGTTTTCGCTATTTTTTTATTATGGTATCACTTTTATACTATTACCCAACTCAAAGCTCATAAGGTCTTCGCCCATATATAACTCACCATCATAACGTCCGCTTACTTGTTGTAATACCTCATCTTCTGATGTACCGACAACAATCACGTGCGTCATAACTGCAACCCGCGGGCGTGACCCCTCAAGCACTTCTACAAGCTGCTCAATATTGGTGTGATAACGTTGAATTTTTTGTAAACGTGGATTTCTTTCAAGTATTGTGTTGTTAACTGACATAATTTCATGAATTAGCAAATCAACATCAGCTGAATGGTCTATCAGATTCTGCGAATACGTTGTATCGCCGGAAATCACAACAGAACGCTTGCCAAAATCAATTCGGTAACCATAAGCTGGATCAACAGGTTTATGATTAACTAAAAATGCAGTTACCTTTACACCATCTTCTGAGTAAATAACCCCAGGTTTGATTTCTTTGGGAAGCATGACGCCTGAATTTAAATCTAAACCTGAATATTCATTTCTTAGCTTCACATCGAAGGAATAGGCTTGTTTCAAATTATCGATATATGATTCTGTACCTTCAGGACCGTATACCACTAATGAATTATTACGTTGGTAAATCCATCCGGTGAGCCAAACATCATCTAAAGCAGAAATATGATCTGAATGAAGATGTGTTAGAAAAACATTCTTAATTTCAGAGACCGGGATATCGAGTTGCTGCAAACGCTGGACCACTCCTCTGCCAGCATCAAAAAGCAAATACTTCCCGCTTACTTCAACCAAAACCGCAGGTCCATTTCTATCGATACTTGGACGTGGACTCCCAGTACCCAGTAACGTTACTTTAATAAAATCTGCATTACATGCCGTTGCATACAACAGAATCGTTAAAACAAAAAGTGTTTTCTTAATCAATTTCATAGTGATATCAAATTCAATCAATATTTTTTTAACCAAGACCTTTTTCTATTTTTCAACGCGCAGCACAGCCAGAAACGCCTCTTGCGGTATCTCTACTCTACCAATTTGCTTCATACGTTTTTTGCCTGCTTTCTGCTTTTCAAGTAACTTTTTCTTTCTTGTAATATCACCGCCATAACACTTTGCAGTAACATTTTTACGCAATGCTTTAGTGGTTGTTCTAGCAATCACTTTTGAACCTATCGCGGCCTGAATAGCAACATCATACATTTGTCTAGGAATAATCTCTTTCATCTTGACCGCAAGATCTCTACCAAAAGTAGTTGCTTGGTCTTTATGCACAATAAGTGAAAGAGCATCTACACGCTCACCGTTAATCAGTGTGTCTAGTTTTACTAATGGCGCTGCTTGAAACTTGGCGTGATGATAATCAAAAGAAGCGTATCCCCGACTTACTGATTTTAAGCGGTCGAAAAAATCTAAAACCACTTCACTTAATGGCAACTCAAAATTGATGGATACTTGATTACCATGATAGTTTAGATTTTTTTGTACACCACGTTTTTCAATGCAAAGCGTAATCACGTTGCCCACATAATCATGTGGAACTAAAATAGAAGCATGAATAATAGGTTCATGTATCTCATTAATTTTTCCCAAATCTGGTAAATCCGATGGGTTATGTATTTGTTTTACTTCACCACCAGTAGTGTGCACCTCATATATTACCGTGGGTGCAGTAGTAATGAGATCTAAAGAATATTCTCGTTCAAGTCTTTCTTGCACAATTTCCATGTGCAACATTCCCAGGAAACCACAACGAAACCCGAAACCTAATGCATCAGAGGATTCTGGTTCAAAATTAAATGCAGAATCATTTAAACTAAGCTTATCGAGGGCATCACGAAAAGACTCATAATCATCCGAGTTAACCGGAAAAACACCAGCAAATACATTTGGCTGAACTTCCTTAAAACCACCAAGTGCTTCTTCCGCCGGGTTAGAAGTATCTGTGAAGGTGTCACCTACTTTTGCGGCGGTGATATCTTTAATACCACAAATAATATAACCGACCTGACCAGTGCTTAAATTCTCAGTCTCTTTTCTCTTGGGTGTAAAAACCCCCACCTTCTCAACCTGATGACTGCGTCCAGTAGACATTGCGGTAATCTTTTGCTTGGGTTTAATCTGCCCCTGCATCACTCGAATTAAAGATATAACACCCACATAACTATCAAACCATGAGTCAATAATTAAAGCTTTTAGAGGTGCATCAGTCTCACCTACAGGTGCAGGAAATCGTTGCACGACCGCTTCTAAAGCTTCTTCTACACCGACTCCTGTTTTTGCACTGACAAGCAATGGGTCTGTAGCATCAATACCAATTACATCTTCAATTTCTTCAGAGACGCGATCAGGGTCAGCCGAATCTAAATCCATTTTGTTTAGAATTGGGAGAATTTCTAAACCAAGGTCAATCGCGGTATAACAATTTGCGACACTTTGCGCTTCAACCCCTTGTGATGCATCAACAACTAATAACGCACCTTCGCAAGCTGCAAGTGATCGTGATACTTCATATGAAAAATCTACATGACCTGGCGTATCAATTATATTTAATTGATAGGTGTGACCATCTTTTGCTTTGTAGTCGAGTGAAACGCTCTGAGCTTTAATGGTAATGCCACGCTCACGTTCTAGATCCATAGAATCTAGTACTTGTGCGCTCATCTCCCGCTCTGTTAAGCCGCCACAATGTTGGATAAAACGATCTGCTAGAGTAGATTTACCATGATCGATATGAG
>CAZVPJ010000036.1:0-13642 GCA_964629035.1 uncultured Thiotrichales bacterium
TAATACAGACATTATTTATACGCTTTATAAAGTGAATTTTAATTAACTATTTATTCTTCAACATCTTTTTAATATTTCTTACAGCTTGTCTTGTTCTATGGACATTTTCAATCAAACTAAATCGAACATGCGTATCTCCATATTTTCCAAACCCTATGCCGGGTGATACGGCAACTTTAGCTTCGTCCAAAAGCTGCTTTGAAAACTCTAATGAACCTAAGTGTGCATACTGCTCTGGGATTTTAGCCCAAACAAACATCGTTGCCTTAGGCTTCTCAACTTGCCATCCAGCATTACATAATCCCTCACAGAGCACATCACGTCTTCTTTTATAGGTATTTCGAACTTCATCAATTACTTCCTGCGGTCCATTCAATGCTTCGATGGCCGCCACTTGTATAGGCGTAAACATTCCATAGTCCAAGTATGATTTTATGCGTGATAGTGCCTCGACTAGTGTTGGATTACCACACATAAAACCCACTCTCCAGCCTGGCATGTTGTAAGTTTTCGATAGAGAGTAAAACTCTACAGCTATATCCTTGGCGCCCTCAACTTGAAGTATTGAAGGTGCTACATAACCATCAAAAGTGATTTCACCATATGCAATATCATGTACCAGCCACATCTTATGTTGTTTAGCAACGGCCACTAAACGCTCTAAAAATGCTAAGTCCACACAATGTGTAGTGGGGTTTCCAGGAAAATTGATGATTAACATTTTAGGTTTAGGCCAAGAATCCTCTACAGCCTTTTCCAATTCGGAGAAGAAATCAGAATCTTCTGTTAATGGCACATATATAATATCGGCACCGGCAATTACGCAGCCATATGGATGGATCGGATACGCTGGATTAGGCACAAGTACCGCATCGCCCGGGCCAAGCGTAGCCAAGGTTAAATGGGCTAATCCTTCTTTGGAACCAATCGTTACTATGGCTTCTTTTTCTGGATCTATCTCGACATTAAATTTTCGCAGATACCAATCTGCAATGGCTTGACGCAAGCGTGGAATACCACGAGACAAGGAATAACGATGTGTATTTTCGCGCTGAGCCGCCTCAACTAACTTATCGGTAATGTGTTTAGGAGCGGGCTTATCGGGATTACCCATCCCAAAATCAATAATGTCCTCGCCACGCGCCCGTGCATTCGCCTTGAGATCATTTACAATATTGAAAACATACGGCGGAAGCCGAGCTATTCTGGGAAAATCTTCCATTAATTCCATCATTCCTAATGTACGCTGGGTATAATACGCGAATCGCCACATCAGCCCAAGCCAATATATTCTTTACCGCATCAAATGGATATCACCCAAGACTTCGCAGACGCTAATTTCATTATTACTGGATATAAACCTGGTTGCGTATTTATCAATAATGAGCCTTATACACAAAGCATAATCGTAAACCCTGAGACGTTAATTTCACCTTGGGATGTATCTCAACCTTCTGATTTGAATGAAGCGACGTTAGCAGCCATTTTCAAAGACCCACCTGAAATTGTAATTTTAGGTACCGGTGACGCTTTAGTACTACCCGAACCAAAGATAATTGCCTTATTTGCTCAACATAGAATCGGTCTGGAGTTTATGAACACCAGCGCAGCATGCAGAACGTACGGGGTATTAATTGCTGAAGGCAGAAAAGCAACGGCTGCTATTATTACTGCTTAAAGCAGCTTGAATAATTACCTTGTTTTTGGAAGATACTTAATAGGATCAACCGGTTTACCTCTAAAACGTATTTCAAAGTGTAATTTAGCTTCTGTAGTTCCCGTTTTCCCAAGCTCTGCAATTTTTTCTCCACGCTTCACTTCGCCACCTTCTTTTACAAACAATTTCTTGTTATGCGCATAAGCACTAATGAATTGAGAACTATGTTTGATAATAATTAGATTTCCATAACTTGCTAAACCATTACCGCTATAGACCACTTTCCCTGCGGAAGCCGCTAACACTGGTTGGCCTATTTTACCGCCGATATCGATGCCTTTATTCCCACCCGCTCTCGGTGAATAGGTTCGTATAACTTCCCCATTTGTTGGCCAATTCCAATCATGTTTAATTAGCTTCTCTTTAACCTGAGCAGCTGTTTTACTTGGAGTTGATTTTTTTGCCACCGAACTTGAGGATGTTCTAGTAGACGTATTGTTAGATTTTTTTTTACTTTTAGTTTGATATGTTGAAGAAGTAACTTGTGAAGGACTTAGTTTAAGACGTTGCCCAGCGTAGATCGTATAAGGCGAACGAATTTTATTCCAGCGTGCAATTTTTTTATAGTCAATCCCATGCCTAAATGCGATGGAATATAGAGTATCGCCTTTTAGGACGGTGTGATAACCATAATCATAATCGTAGTAGACATCACTGTTATGGTTTGAAACACATGAAAATAGTATAAATACTAGAAATAATAAAATATAAACAGTTAATATTTTTCGAAATTTTTTAATCATTAATGCAAAAATTTAAAATAAAGCACAACGGCAACAAGTAATAAGACCGTAATCCAGCCAATCCATTCCACATATTTCATCACTAACGGCTCAAGCTTTGGCCCTGCGTACTTTAGAATACCTGCAACAAGAAAAAATCGAGACCCTCTACCGATAAAGGAAGCAATAATAAAAGGAATCAATGCCAGTGACAGCACACCTGCTGTAACGGTAAACAACTTATAAGGTATGGGAGAAAAGCCAGCCACAAACACCACCCAAACTCCCCACTCATTGAACCATTCCTTAGCCATTTCAAATTTTGGCAAATATGATGAAGTTTGGAGCCATGGCTCTATATATTCAAAAGCAAACGCTCCAATAAAATAACCAAGAATCCCTCCTAAGACTGAAGTAACGGTTGTAATCAATGCAAACCACCATGCACGATTCGGCCTAGCCACAGACATAGGGGCCAACATTACATCCGGTGGAATTGGAAAAAATGAAGATTCAGCAAAGCTTAATGCGCCCAAATAATAAGATGCATTAGGATGTTTGGACCATCCCATTACCTTTTCATACAGACCGGTAAATAATTTCATAAATTAAAACACGTTTGGAATGCTTTACACACTTCCTTGAATCAAGGGAACAAAACTAACCCCATCAAGACGTTCTTTTATTATTCCATCTTTAGACTTATGTAATAGCAATAAATCTTGTACTTCAGATGTTTTGCCAACGGGAATGACTAAACGACCATTGTCTCCTAGTTGCTCAACTAATGAATCAGGAATTTCTTTTGGAGCCGCGGTTACAATAATAGCATCATAAGGTGCATAACTTTCCCATCCCCATGCTCCATCCGACAGCTTAAATCTAATATTACGCATTCCTAATTCCATCGCTCGCCTTCTTGCTTGCTGATAAAGTGGTTCGACTCGTTCAACTGTATAAACATCTTTAATCAAGGCTGCCAAAATCGCACCCTGATAGCCTGAGCCTGTGCCAACTTCCAAAACTTTATTGGGTATACCATCCTTTAAAATAGCTTCTGTCATACGCGCAACAACATAAGGTTGTGAGATGGTTTGCTTATGACCAATCGGCAATGCAGTATCTTCATAAGCACGAGAAGCCAAGGCTTCATCAACAAATAGATGCCGTGGTGTCATTCGCATCGCTTCTAGTACTCGGTCGTTTCGTATACCTTTCTCTTCTAATCGAGTAATTAAACGATCTCGCGTACGTTGCGAAGTCATACCAATGCCTGCGTGATGTTTAGAATTCATCTTAATAATTTTACAAAATTAATTTTATTTATAACTTGCATGATGAAACCCAATGCTCAACTGCATCCATCGCTTTATAGTGTGTTAAATCTAAATGCATTGGAGAAACCGAAACATAATTATTATTGACCGCATAAAAATCAGTACCTATACCCGCATCTTGCTCCGGACCTGCTGCACCTACCCAATATATCGGATTACCACGCGGATCTTGTGCTTCAATCACAGGCTCTGCTTTATGACGATTACCTAAGCGAGTAGTTTGCACACCCTTTAGCTCATTTTTTTGTACATCGGGAATGTTGATATTGATGATTACATCATTTGGCAATGAAGTATTCGTAAGATTCGAAATCATTTTTGCGCTCACTTGCGCAGCATCTTGCATATATTTTGGTTGAAACGAAGTTAACGAAATAGCCACTGCTGGCAACCCTAGAAAACGACCTTCAATTGCTGCAGCCACCGTCCCTGAATAAATTACATCATCTCCAAGGTTGGCTCCGGCATTTATTCCTGAAACCACAATATCAGGCTCATCTTTCAATAACCCAGTAATCGCCAAGTGCACACAATCAGTAGGCGTGCCATCGACGCTATACCAGTTTTCTGAGATTTCTTGGGCCCGAATAGGCCTTTCAAGGGTCAATGAATTACTGGCCGCACTTCGATTTCGATTGGGTGCAACGACCGTGATTTTTCCTAACGGCGCTAGTGCTTCAGCCAATAACCTTAGGCCGCTGGCGTGAATGCCATCATCATTGCTTAAAAGTAAGTGCATGTGTAGTGCTGAGCAAAAAAGGGTAAAATTAAATTTAGCGGCAGGTAGAGTACTGCTATGTAGTGATCGATAAATAGTAACAAATTCAAACACTAAAATGGAAATTTACTGATGTCTCAACGCAAAGTACCCAAAGGAGACTCAGAATCTGAAGATAACATGAGCTTTGCTGATTTATTAGACAATGTAAAACCCCTGCATGATGAGCATCACAATCGATCAGATACACACATTCGCAAGCCCAAACCCGCTCCTATTCCTAAACAAACACTCCAGGACGAGCAACAGGTACTTAAAGAATCTTTAGAAGTAAGCCTAGAAGCTGAAGATATACAGACCGGAGATAGCTTATCTTTTTGCCGTGCCGGTATACAAAAATCAATATTTAAAAAACTAAAAAAAGGCCAATACAATATTGGAGCCGAACTAGATCTTCATGGACACACGCGACCTGAAGCCCAAATTGCGTGCGCTAAGTTTATCCAACGTGCGCGTGAAAATAACATCCGTTGCGTCAGAATCATTCATGGCAAAGGTTTCAGGTCTAATAATGAAGGACCAAAACTAAAGCCTATGGTTAACAAATGGCTGCAACAGCGGAATGAAATACTAGCATTTTGCTCAGCTAGAACGGTTGATGGGGGCACAGGCGCCGTCTACGTACTTTTAAAAACGCTAAGATAAGTACGTTATAAAAATTTGCTCTGAAGTAATTTGATAATTTTGAAATTAAGTAATGTAGTTGGTAACACTAGCGGTATCAAAATACCAGTGCCCATAAAACGACTATGACTAGCAGGTCATTTAGTTAAATTAGCCTAATGATTCATCAAGCAGATACTTTTTTGCGCGAGTAGATTGATCTAGTGAATTGATCTGGCAAATATGCAGCAACTACTCAGCCATTAAAATTCATCATGCACATTAAATATGCCCTATCTAGATCAAAATTTGTGGGTATCGACCTAAACGTTTTGTGAAGTCCCCAAACCCACTTAATATTAGTATCAATAAAATTAGTATATGCGACTTTATAACTAAACTTAATAGTTAATATAAGAATTGTTTATGTTTTATATAGCTATAATATGACGGTTTTACAACAAAACCATGCTTATTACACTAATTTATAACTACATATTATTGCATATTTTATTATAATGAAATCATGAGATTGGAATTAATATCTTCCTTTGTATCGGTTGCAGATCATTTAAGCTTCTCAACGGCTGCAAAAGAGCTAAACGTAACACCTTCCACCTTAAGTCGACAGGTGCGAGAACTTGAGTCTTCTTTAGGGATTCAATTATTAGCGCGCACTACGCGTCGTGTTGCATTGACCGAACTCGGTCAACAATTTTATGGAAGGTGCAGAACCGGTCTTTCTGAGATTGATAGAGCCGAACAAGTCGTTACTAAACTTGGCGATATCCCGCAAGGATTGTTACGTGTCTCAGCCCCCGTAACATTTGGTCAAGCATACATATCACCCGTGTTAGCAGGTTACCTTGAGAAGTACCCAAAGGTCGATATCGAATTAAACCTAAATGACGGTCATGTTGATTTTTTTGCAGATCGTATTGATGTTGCATTCCGAGTTGGAGATTTCACCAACTTACAAAAAGGCGTTGAACCGATTGCACCAATAGAAAGAATTCTTGTCGCTTCGCCAGATTATTTAAATAACTACGGCATGCCCGAGACCCCATCTGATCTGGAATACCATTTATGTCTAATCCATAATATTGTTAGCCCAAACAGCACTTGGACATTTTACAGAGCAGGAAACAAAGAAATAATAAAAGTCGATGGCAAGGTATACGCCAATAATTTTATTCCCTTACGAGAAGCTTCTATAGGTGGTAAAGGGATCGCATTATTAGCAACAATTACCGTGATCGAAGAACTTAAAAATAGATCATTAGTTCAAGTACTGCGCAACTGGCAAGTAGCACCGGCTAATGTATATGCTACATTTCCACCCTTTGATTATATTCCACCTAAATCTTCTACTTTTGTTGAATATATACGTGATAATTTTTTACAACTTGCAGCAGAGTAATTAATTTAGAACGGATCCTGAAGTGTTACGATACATCGCACCGAATCAATATATTACGAACATATCATTGTGACATAGCATCAACTAATGACATCAACTAATGCGATGTTAGAATTTAGTGGCTGTAATTTGAATTTTTGATTGTCCGATTTGTGCCATGGCTTTTTCCACATAAACACCACAACCTACACACTGTTCGACTTTAGGTTGCTGAAGCTGGCATTTCGGGCATGTAATTTGCTCTTCATCGCTTCCCGTTTGCGCAGGAGTTTGCACTAATTCAATTGATTCTTCTATATGCAAGGATTCAGCCACTTGTAAGGGCTCTGTAGTTTTTACTTCAATCACATTTTCATTATTTGCGATATCATTTTCTGCCACATCAACCTTGTTGGTAGTTTCTGTTTCTACAGTTTCCATCTCCTCAAGCGACAAACCTTCAAGATCAAACTCTTTATAATCAATTGTACTCATCCGTTTAAAGTACACGATTAAAACCTAAGTAAGCATCGTGCCTGGATAATCGGATTAAAATGCAAGATAAATTGAAAATAAAATGATTAGCCATAAACTACTGATTTGTAGTAGTTTATTTGTAAAAAATATGACCACCTCACGTCTTCATATAGCCTTGTGGACGAATGGCTACCGTACATTTCACTTCAGCACACAACGTTCCATCTTTTAAATAATACGCGTAGGTAAAAGTAGGTGTACTGCGATCTTTTTCATCTAGTTCATTTTGAATGACAGATATTAATTTTTCGGGGAAATCGAAATGTAATTCTAAGTCACCTGTGCCGGCACGTAAAAAATCAATTGACAACTTCCGTGTCCAGGCAGCATAACCAGAAAATTGTTTACCACATGATAGTGCCGCAACCGGATCTGCAAGTGATGCCATGAATCCCCCAAACATCGTACCCTGATGATTGGTTGCAGCCTCAGAAAGAGGTAATAAAAGTTTTATAGATCTCCAATCAGGAGAGAGCTCTAAAATTTGAACTTGCATCATTTTAAACGGCTCGAAATTTTCAAGCCGTTTAATAGCCCCACCTAGCTCAGCATCTGACATATAATTTTCTTTATGCTGCGTGCTTAGCAGTTTTTTGCTTAGCTTTTGGTTTAGCCTTGGTTTTTGCTTTACTTTTTGTAGGAGCAAAATCATCCACCATAATCGCTTCACGAGTAGCTCGATGTGCTTCTGTTACTAATACAGCCTCTTCTTTTGTAATAACGCCTTGAGTTACTGCATCTTCCAACCAATTTGTAGGCATCCCTAATTCAGAAGGACGAATGCGTGCTTTTTTAAGCTTTTTCTCGGCTTGATACGCTGCGATCACCGCATGAAACGCGTGCTGCACACATCCAATTGGATCACTAGGATCTAATGTTTTATATACACCATCTGTGAGTCGATCTCTGGTTTCTGATGGAACGATTAACCGCTTTGCTACTTCATGACCCACTTTATCATTTGGATATCGCAAACTTTTACCTGTTGGAAAAACAATAATACGAAGTATTTGGCCTACAATTGTAGAGGGAAAGTTACGTAAAATTTCATCTAGCGCATCTTGAACATTATACAAACAGTATTTTGTGCTCCACTCAACAAATGGTAAGTCTTCAGCTGGACGATTAGTATCTTCAAAGCGCTTAAGGATTGCAGAACTTAGATACATATAACTCAAAGCATCTGCAAAACGTCCTGATAATTTTTCTTTGCGCTTTAATCCTCCGCCTAAAAACAGCATCGCAAAGTCGGATACAAACGCATAGCTGGCACTCATTCTTGCTAAGCGTTTAAAGTAACCTCGTGTGGGTCCTTGAATTGGACTGGCCGCTAACCGACTTCGTGTTAACCCGTATAAAAATGATCTCGCCCCATTACTTAATGCGTAGCCTAAATGTTTGAACAAAGCTTGATCAAAGCGAGTTAAGCCTTCTTGTTTATTTTCAAGTGATGCCGCAGTGACTTCTTCTATCAAATGTGGATGACATCGCATCGCACCTTGACCAAATATAATTAAACTACGTGTGAGAATATTAGCGCCTTCAACCGTGATACTGATGGGTATTGATTGATACGCTCTTGCAAGATAGTTGCTTGGACCAATACATATTCCTCGGCCACCATGCACATCCATTGCATCATTAATGACTTGGCGCATACCTTCAGTATTGTGATATTTGAGAATGGCAGTAACAACAGATGGTTTTTCACCATGATCAATCGCAGAAGCTGTCAACCTTCTACCAGACTCCATCATATAGGTGATTCCTCCTATTCTAGTTAGAGCTTCCTCAACACCTTCAAACTTACCTATTGGTACATTGAATTGTTTGCGAATTGCTGCATAGGCTCCGGTCATATAACTGGCAAACTTCCCTGCTCCTGTGCCTAACGCTGGCAACGAAATTCCACGACCGACCGACAAGCATTCCACTAACATTCTCCAACCCTTACCAATCTGTCCTTGTCCACCAATGATCCATTCCATGGGAACAAAAACATCTTTACCCCAGTTTGGACCATTCTGAAATCCAGAGTTAAGTGGATTATGTCGATTGCCAATTTCAACGCCCGGCGTAGTGGTCGGAATAAGTGCGCAAGTTATTCCAAGATCTTCTTGGTCGCCAATCAAGCCATCTGGGTCATATGCTTTAAAGGCTAAACCTAGCACGGTTGCGATGGGACCTAGAGTGATGTAACGCTTTTCCCAATTACATCTCAATCCTAAAACTTCTTTACCTTCATGCATGCCTTTACAAACTACACCGGTATCCGGAATAGCTCCCGCATCCGAACCTGCACTGGGGCCGGTTAATGCAAAGCAAGGAATCTCTTCTCCTACGGCTAAGCGAGGCAAATAATAATCTTTTTGTTCTTCAGTTCCATAATGAAGAAGCAGTTCAGCTGGGCCTAATGAATTCGGTACCATTACAGAAACACCTGCTGTACCACTTCGCGTAGAGATCTTCATTACCACAGACGAGTGAGCAATGGCTGAGAATTCTAAACCACCATATTTTTTAGGAATGATCATGCCTAAAAATTTATTCTTCTTAATAAACTCCCATGTTTCAGGGGTTAAATCGTTCAACTCATTAGTGACTTCCCAATCGTCTATCATGCTGCAAAGCTCATCAACTGGACCATCTAAAAAAGCTTGTTCTTCAGATGACAG
This sequence comes from uncultured Thiotrichales bacterium, assembly GCA_964629035.1. GTDB lineage: Bacteria > Pseudomonadota > Gammaproteobacteria > UBA4575 > UBA4575 > JABDMD01. The sequence goes on from CAZVPJ010000036.1 coordinate 9,769, forward strand.
CTCTGATACATCATGTTTAAGTAATTGATCCCAATCCGGATTGCCTCGAAATAGTTCTGCTTCCCACCAAGCCGTTCCTGCTTCAATAGCATCTCGTTCGGTTTGTGACATGGGAGGAAGTATGCGTTTCACATAAGACAACATGGGCTTACTTAATACAGCCATGCGTAAGCTAGTTATATTTAATAATGCGAGCGGCAAAAACAGAATCCATAATATCCATGCTCCTATCACACCTAAAAATGGCGATAGCGTTAACGCGAGTAATGCGCCACCAATGACTAGCGTCCAGACTGCAAAAGACCACCTGGCTTTGGCAAGTCCTAAAACCAGTGCTCCAACGGCAATTAACCAAACGAGTAGCGTCATCAAAATTTCCTTTAATTAGATCGGATGTATCATTAAGAACAACGTTTATTATACTTCATTAGATATTAGACCGTAAAAGTTGACTCAAACGTACATGACAAAAATAGTGCAAAAGGATGTAAATTTCATGCCAAGTAGAGGTTGGCCAGCACAACAAAAAAGGGAAGAGTAATTAAGTTAATAAAGTGCTGCAAATATTTGATTTTATATGATTTTCTATTAGTATAGAAATAATTTGATCTTATTTATATCAATCTAATATGTATGTGTAGGCCATTAACCTACCATTTCGATCTATTTGAATCGTTACCTCTGGAGCATCAGATAGTTCTTGTATTCTTTGAATAAAATCGGGATCGGAAGCAGGCACATTATTCACCACTTTAATCACATCACCATTAAATAAACCCAATGATGCCGCTTGAGTATCAGGTCGAATTTTTGACAATGCAAATCCGGTTACTTTCTCATCTTCTAACACTGGCAAAAAGCCAATTTCAGAGACCAGTTTTTGTTTTTGATTTACGTAGTCATTGAGCTCTGATTTTGATAACACAATAGTTTTACTATTTTCTAATGCTTCTTCATATTGTGCTTGCAGAATAAGATCGCCCACACTATTTCGTAAATATAAAATATACTCTTTGTTATTGCACAAGAGTTTTGCTGAATCATTCAATACGCCAAGTAATGTACAACCCTGGATATTGTCTCCAAGCTCTAATAAAAGTTCGTCGCCACCCTTATCAACAAACATTGCATGTGCATTACTGGAGTCCAAAAAAGTCCCACTCAAAACCCATTCAGGCTGCTCTGAAAATGAGTTAGTGGATAAAATTAATGAAAAGACCAGCGAGAGAATTGCTAGCCTTGTAAAATTACACAGGATAAAAATCAATCGGATAATTGAATGTATAAGATGGGACATCTTCTGCACCAAAATTAATCAGTTTCACGCGTTGGATAATTTTATTCTCAAGCGTTGGATTTCCCAATTGGCTTGAAACTATACTCGCACTTGTAACTTTCCCAGATGGAGCAATGGTAATATTTAATACTACTTTACCCTGTAATGAAGCATCTTTTCGTAATTCTCGATTATATAATGTAAATAAGCCGCTCTTATTTCGGTCAAACATAATCTGAATTTTTTCAAGGTCTCTAGTTTTTCCATAACCCGAACCATTACCGTTTCCAGAACCGTCGCCACTACCAGAGCCGGTACCGCCGCCTCCACCTAAGCCATCCACTCCACCTACTTGTCCTGCTGAACGTCCACCTAAACCATTGCCACCTGTGCTGGTGCTTAATTTAGCAGTATTGATACCACCACTTGCTTTCCCATAGTTTTTAGTTACTAACGAACGCTGAGTAGCTTTACCAGATGTACCACTCTTATTCAGTGAACGTTCGCCTAAGGCAGCGGATGAAGATGCATTTTTGATGTCTGATAGTTCATTTTTCATTGCCAACAAACCCGAACTTGCGGCCACTTCTTTTGCAGACTTGGTCGGTACAGGTGCCTTTTTTGGCTGGGCTGCAGTTTTGATCGGTTCTTTTTTGGGTTGCGGTTTGGGTTTTACCTGCGGCTTGGGCTTGGGCTTAGGTTTAACTTTTTGCACCGGCTCCACTTTGGGTGGTGGTGGAATTGGTACTTCCACTTTAGGAATTAACTTTACTAAACGCTCAGGTTCAACCTTCTCGATTTCTTCCGGTTCAGGCAATGGAAGGAATGCAAACAAGAATGCGAGAAATATAATTCCAGAAACTGACCAGCGTAAAAGTTTATTAAACCTACCTTGTTGTTCTTTTTGTGTTGACCAAGGTAGATCTTGAGGAAAAAATGAATGTGCGATTGTAGCGGCCATAGTTAAGACTCTATTTGGGACTCTAATTGTGTTTCTTTTTGTATGACAGAAAGTGATATTTTAGAAAAACCTGCATGGGTTGCACAAAGACGCATTACACGATCCAATACTTTATATGGCACTTCCTTGTCACCCATAATTGTAACTTCACGCTCTGGATCTTCTTCAGATTCTGGCTCTACTTCATTTGCAAGCTGCTTCAATTTTTCAACAAATAATGAAACTTCAAGCGAATCTTCTTTCATCACTTCATCGATTGTAATTACATCTTCACCTTGTAGCCGCACTGCCTCATTACTTAACATCACGACAACAGACTCTTGTGGTGTTACTTCAGAAATCGATTCAGGCATCTCTATGCCTTTAGGGTTTGGCAAAGGGGTTATTTCATTAGTATTAACTAATAAAAAGAATACTAAAATAGTAAAAATATCCATTAATGACACAACATTAAAGGGTGGTTGCTTGTTACGCCCATGTTGACGTTCCATGCGTTTTATCCTTCGGTCATTCACATTGATTTCCTATAAAGTTCACTTAATTCCCAAGATACTTAAGAGACAGGAGCATCGCCTAATGAGATTTCAGGGAATAATTCTGAGCGTGTAAATTTACCGGACTCATCTTCAAGATCGATAGCACGCACAGCATCCATTACTAATACTAAACTTTCGTAGCCAATATCAGGCTCAAGTAAAATTGAAGCCGCTACATTATCAGGGTATTTATATTTAACCGCTTGCAATGTTTCCGAAAGCTTCAATACATCATAGCCTTCTTCAGTTTTATTGATTTGATAACCACGGAAGTTGTTATTTTTATCTTGAACAATTAATCGGTCTTCCTTGATAATCACTTCCAATACCAGACGTTTTTCATCAGGCACTGAGTTGTCTGATGCTGCGGGCAATTGCAATTCTAAAACCGTAATCTTTGCAAACACCAACATAATTAATAAGAATGGAACCAAGATCACCATTAAATTCATAAATGGTGTAACACTGAGTTCAGCCTCTTGTTTTGCAGTGCGTCTACGAAAACGTCTTTTATTAAGCATGATAAATACCTTAACGTATTGAGTTAAGCTTCAGCCGGCTTGCGATCTGTAACAAAATTTAGAACTTTAACAGAAGCCATTTCAAGACTGTCTACAATTTCAGTTGTCTTTGTAGATAACCATGCATGCATAAGCAATAGAGGTATACCTACCATTAAACCGAATGCTGTTGTGTTCATTGCTACAGAGATATTTGCAGAGAGAATATCTGCTTTGTCTGCAGGATTTGCTTCAGCAATTGAAGTAAATGCACCAATCAAACCGATAATGGTTCCAAGCAATCCAAGCAGCGTTGCAATATTTGCAAAAGTTGCCAAGTAATGTGTGCGTTTTTCTAACTTAGGCAATACTTCCATTAAACCTTCTTCCATCGCAATTTCTACATCATCACGACGTCGAGATGTCTTAGCACGCTGAAACCCGTAATGAATGATACGACTCACTGCAGCTTTTGATTTTTCAGCAAAACCCATTGCTTGTGACATATTCCCAGTAGCCAATGCTGATTGCATCTTATTCCACGCCAATGCATTTCGTGTGCGTGAAGCAGACAAATATAAATATCTTTCCACTGCAATAG
>CAZVPJ010000037.1:0-13628 GCA_964629035.1 uncultured Thiotrichales bacterium
TTTGCGCAGATGTCTCGCTACCGATAAACCTGTTTCCCCTAAACCAATCACAATGGTTTCGCCGATATTATGTATGTCATTATTTTGCAATGCTAAGCTCATTTCAAATATCAACTATCATCTAAGCTTCAATGTTGCCAAACCAATAAGTACTAAAATTACAGTTATTATCCAAAAACGAACAATAACTCTTGGCTCCGGCCAGCCCTTAAGTTCAAAATGATGGTGCAGTGGTGCCATTTGAAAAATACGTTTTCCGGTTAACTTAAATGAAATAACCTGCATCATTACGGATACCGTCTCCAGCACAAATACTCCGCCCATAATGACTAGCACTATTTCCTGCTTAACGAGGACCGCTAACACACCCATGGCTGCCCCAAGTGCTAACGCACCCACATCCCCCATGAACACTTGAGCCGGGTACGCGTTAAACCAGAGAAAACCTAAACCTGCACCTACCGTTGCACCACAGAAGACAACCAACTCACCTGTTAATGGTAGATGTGGAATAGACAAGTAGTTAGAGAAGTTTATATTGCCACTCACATAAGCAAAAACTCCCAGTGCACCCACCACCATCACCACAGGCATAATCGCCAGACCATCTAACCCATCCGTAAAATTTACTGCATTACTAGAACCCACAACCACCAAATAAGTCAGCAGCACAAACCAAGCTCCCATAGGTATCACAACATTTTTAAAAAAAGGAACATATAAGTTTGTTTCTTCAGGCAAAGTAGTTGTATAAAAAATTACTAACGCCACACCCAAACCGATTACTGATTGCCAAAAATATTTACCTTTTGCCGAGAGACCATTACTAGAACCACTGAGTAGCTTCTTGACATCATCTACCGCTCCAACCAAACCAAACAAAAATGTAGTAATGAGCACAAACCAAACATATCGATTTGACAAATCACTCCATAGCAATGCGCTCACCAAAATAGATAGTAATAAAAAAGCACCTCCCATTGTAGGAGTACCTGCTTTTGCCAAATGTGTTTGTGGACCATCACTTCTTACATTTTGATTCACGCTATAGCTTGTTAATTTACGAATCATAATAGGCCCGGTCACAAAACATATCGTCAACGCGGTAAGCACACCTAAAATGGATCGCAACGTTAGATACTGGAATACATTAAAACCAGAATGATATTGCTCTAAATATTCAAACAAACTCAGCAACATATTAGCCATGCCCCATAACTTGACTATCGTTACTTAATGTATTCGAACGTATTCCTTCAACCACTTTTTCAAGTTGCATTAGACGTGAACCTTTAACCAAAACACATACGCCAGCCGTCAGCTCGCTTTGTAATTTAGTTACCAGTTCTGAATGGCTGTTAAAATGTGTCGCTCCCGCACCAAACTCTTTAACACTAAGTTTAGTTAACTCGCCATAGGCAAACAATTTAGTCACACCAAATTGCTTAGCCACTTCAGATGCTTTCTTATGCATAAACGTACTTTCGTCACCCAGTTCACCCATATCACCTAAAACCAACCAATGCTCACCTGGTTCGTTCGCTTGCACATCTAACGCTGCGGCCAATGAAGCGGGGTTCGCGTTATAACTATCGTCTAGTACCGTTGACCCAGCCAGCCCAGCTAACCTCACAAGGCGACCAGGCACCGCCTGAGTTTTCTCAATACCTGCCTTGATATCATCAAGCTCCAAGCCAAGCGCTAAACTTACAGCAGTTGCAGCTAATATATTCAACAACGCATGCATACCCATTATTTGAGATGTAACACGAATCTCACCTATCGGTGTTTTTATTTCAACCTGATCAATAGAAATCTGCTTGCCTGAAACATCTGCCTCTTTTTCTACACCGAAGCTGATTTTCATCCGGGCGCCGAGCTTATCTTCAAGCTCATTTTTGTAATGGTCGTCTGCATTGATTACACCAATGCCGTTGTCACTCAAGTTTTGATATAACTCTGTTTTTGCCTGGAGTACTCCTTCTATAGAACCAAAACCTTCTAGATGTGCAGGTCCAATATTGGTTATCACACCGACATTAGGTTCGGCCAATTTCGCCAATACAGCAATCTCGCCAATATGATTAGCCCCCATTTCGATGACCGCATAACGATGACTTTCATTCAGCCTGCTAAGCGTTAAAGGCACACCAATATGGTTGTTCAAATTACCGACTGTAGCGAGAACCTCATCCTCTGGTGACAAACTAGAAGACGAAAGACTTGCGCATAGTATTTTTTTTATTAACTCTTTAACTGAAGTTTTGCCGTTTGAACCTGTCACCCCAATTACAGGCAAGCTGAACCTTTTACGCCATGCTAATGCCAACTGGTGCAATGCCTGATAAGTATCATTCACCACGACCTGCGGAAGCGTTGTATTAACTTTCCGTTGTACGAGTACTGCACTTGCCTGACTCGCATCACCCGCCTCAATAACTTCATGAGGATCAAACGAATCACCCATCAGCGCTACAAATAAATTTTCTGCAACCATATTTCTGGTATCAGTAGACAGACCATGAACCACAACTTCATCGCCATGCATTTCACCATTTGTAATTTCTGCAATTTCAGCTAAAGAAAATTTCATCAATATAATAACCGTGCAATCTCTTTAGCGATCTTTTTGTCATCAAAAGGCAAGTGATCCTGCCCAATAATTTGTACTGCTTCATGGCCTTTACCCGCAATCAAGACTAAATCTTTATGGCCTGCATTCTTAATCGCATACTCAATTGCTTGCCGACGATCATGAATGACTGAATATTTTAATGATGCAAATCCCACCTCTATCTGGTCAGTGATTGTCTTAGAATCCTCATTACGTGGATTATCATCCGTCACTACCGCTTCATCTGCATAGGCTTCAACCGATTCAGCCATCAATTTTCGTTTACCTTGATCACGATTTCCGCCACAGCCAAACACACACCAAAGTTTGCCGTGGCAATGTTCTTGCAGCACTTTCAAAACATTATTCAATGCCTGAGGTGTATGCGCATAATCAACCACAACATCTGGCACTCCTGCTTCATAGGAATTACTTGCATCTACATTACTGGCGATAGATACAAACTCCATTCGACCCGGAACTGTCTTAATATTTTTAACAACACGAACGACATCATCAAACTCCATGCCACTGGCAAGCAAGACCCCTGTTACGGCGAGCAAGTTACTAATATTAAATTTTCCGAATAGTGCTGTTTTTATCTCACCTTCCCCCCAACTTGACAAGATTGTGAAGTGCGTCTCGCCACCTTCATACCTAATATTGGTTGCGTTCACATATCTCTCGGATTTTACTGCGTTACCTTTTATTGAATACGTAATTACATTTAGCTGCTTCGAAAATTCATCTTCCAAGCGTTTACCTGCCTCATCATCAATATTAATGATTGCATTTTTTAACTCTGGAATTTGAAATAATATTTTTTTTGCATTGAAATATTCTTCATCAGATTTGTGATAATCCATATGATCACGACCCAAATTAGTAAATACTGCCGTATCTACCTCAACGCCTTGCAGCCTGCCCTGACTCAATCCATGCGAAGATGCTTCAAGCACTACATTATTAACATCATCAAGCTTTAAGCCATACAATAACTTGTGCAAACGTACCGCATCAGGCGTGGTATGACTTGCCTCTTCCAAATGCGGGTAAACACCATACCCCAATGTTCCAACCACACCGCACGAAACATTTAATTGATTAAATGCTTGCGCAATAAACTGGCTGACAGAGGTTTTACCATCCGTACCCGTCACTGCAATAACATTTAAATGTGCGGATGGATTGTTATAGAAACGTTTGCAAATGGAACCCACTTTGCTTTGCAGAGCATCAATCTCTACACATGGCACACCAGGCGGAAGTCTTTCTTTGCGCACCTGATTACTAGACTCCCAGACCATAGCAACAGCACCCTTTTCAACCGCTTGGTGACTATATTCAACACCATGCTGCTGCAAACCATGCAACGCGAAAAACATGTCTCCACGATCGACTGTACGACTATCTATACTCAAGCCTGTTATTGCAGTGTTAGAGAAATTACTTTGCACGTTTGCCCAATCTTCTAGTAGCTTATCCAACGGCCATGTGAGTGTATTATGTTGTTGCATGCATTAACCCGCATGGTCAGGCAAGTCAGCAGTATTTGCCTGTAGCGGCACTTTATCTGGTGCAACATTTAGAATTCGTAATGCACCACCCATAATTTTTGAAAATATAGGAGCTGCAACCTCACCGCCAAAATATTCACCTCTACTTGGCTGGTTCACCATGACTACCAACACCAATCTCGGATCACTTGCAGGCGCCATGCCAGCAAAAACAGAAATATATTTATCTTCTTCGTAACCGCCTTTTGATGATTTATGTACTGTCCCTGTTTTACCTGCAACACTATAACCTGGTATCGCCGCACGAGACCCGGTACCTTCTAATGACACTGCTGCAGTTAACATTGCGACTACTTTATCAATAGTATGTGGCGAAAAGATGGCAGGAATTTTTTGATTCTTAATGTCTTCATCAGATAATCGCAACATAGACACGGGTAAGAGCTTTCCACCTGAAGCCAATACTGCATAAGCACGCGCAAGCTGCAGACTGGTCATAGACATTCCATAACCGTATGACATGGTGGCATGTTCCACCTTATGCCAATCATGAAAACTCTTTAAGTACCCAGCAACTTCTCCAGGAAATCCAGATTCAGTTGAGTGACCAATTCCAATTGAACTAAACGTTGACCATAGTTCTTGTGCAGGAATGGATTGTGCAATTTTTGTTGCACCCACATTGCTGGATTTAAGTATGATTTCACTTACTGTTAGTGAGCCATAATCTTTATGATCTCGTATTGTAAATTCACCAATATTATAAGTGCCTGGAGAAGTGTTGATAATCGTATTTTGAGAGTAACGTTGCGATTCCAACGCCGATGCAACGGTAAATGGCTTCATCGTTGAGCCCGGCTCATACACATCCGTTACAGAACGATTACGATAAGTAGCTCGACTATATCCTTCTCGATTATTTGGATTGAATGAGGGTGCGTTAGCCATGGCGAGCACCTCACCTGTTTTTGCATTCAATAAAACAGCCGAAGCTGATTTTGCATTATGTTTTGATAACTTGGCCTTTAATTCACGATAAGCGATATATTGAATTCTTTTATCAATACTCAGCACCATATCCTTACCTGGCTCAGGAATGCTCATCGCTTCCACATCTTCAACAATTCGACTATAAGAATCCTTGATTACTTTTTTCGCGCCAGGTCGTCCACGCAACCATTCCTCATATGCAAGCTCAATACCTTCTAAACCATTATCATCAATACCTGTAAAACCTAAAACATGTGAACTAACTTCTGCCGTTGGATAATAACGCCGATACTCTCGTTTTAAATGCACACCCTTAGCGCCCAGCTTTTTTAGCCTTTCTGCTTGTTGTGGCCCAATATGACGCTTTACATATAAAAATTGCCGACTTTTTTTGCTTTGCAGCTTTTTAATTAGCTGGTCAGCGTTCACCCCAAGAATAAGCGCAACATCGCGTATTACTTTATGACTTTGCAATGCTTCAAGGGGATTTGCCCACACAGAGTAGATAGGCGTGCTAACTGCGAGTAACTCTCCGTTACGGTCTAATATCATGCCACGATGGGCTGGCATTTCGACAACTCGCAGATGGCGCGCCTTACCTTCCTCCTCTAAAAACTCATTCTCAAATAATTGCAAGTAAACAGATCTTGCAAACAATCCACCCAGCCCAATAACAAATAATGACAGCAAAAAAACTCTGCGCACTGAATAAATTGGATTCTTCTTCATAACCATTTACACCTTAATCGGTTTTAAGAAAAACCAGTCTTTCTTGGTGAACCAAACCCATATTTAACTTTTCACGTGCAATTTTTTCTACACGACCATGCGTAGACCAAGCACTTTGTTCTAACTGAAATCTTCCCCACTCGATTTGTAGCTCATCAAAATTATTTTGCATACTCTGTAATTCAATAAATGATTTGCGCATAGAATGCTTGGAGTACACCACCCCCACACCTGTAGCCACATTGGCTATAAACAAGACTGCCACAATTACAACTTTACCTATCATGCCACCCACTCCAATACATGCAGCTTTGCACTTCTTGATCTTGGATTAGTCGCAACCTCTTCACTTGAAGGCTTGATGGCTTTGCATACTCTTTTCAATTTTGCAGTGTGTTGCTCAGCCACTGGCAATTTACGTGGCAGGTTGGAATGAGTGTGTTTATGTAATAAATTTTTTACTATCTGATCTTCAAGCGAGTGAAACGTAATCACCAACAAACGACCAGAATCTGCAAGCAAGCCAAGGCAGTCATCTAATGCATTAGAGAGAGAATCAAGCTCTTGATTGATATAAATTCGAATAGCTTGAAAAGTTCGTGTTGCAGGATGCTTATGCTCACGCGACCGCCCCACTACACTTAACACTAAATCTGCTAACGCTTTTGTAGTTTCAATAGGCTCTTTAACTCTCCTCTCAACAATAGTATTGGCTATTCTTTTGCTATAGCGCTCTTGCCCATATTCCTTTAATACTTTTGCCAACTCTGTAGCAGATACTTTTTTTAACCATTCTGATGCACTCAAACCTTGTGTCGTGTTCATACGCATATCTAATGGGCCGTCGTGCATGAAACTGAAACCTCTTTCTGGGTTATCTAGCTGAGGAGATGAAACCCCTAAATCAAAAAATATTCCATTCACCTGATGTTCAAACCTATGTTGCTTAGCTACTTGTATTATTTGTGAAAAATTTTTCTGTTCTAAAATCAAACGTGAATCATCTAAAAACGTTTTTTTACCGTATTCAATTGCTGTTATATCCTGGTCAATGGCTAAAAGACTTCCACCAACTCCCAAACCTTTTAATATCTCTTGACTGTGCCCTCCTCTTCCAAACGTACAATCAATATATTTTCCATTGGACTTAATATTTAAAGCTTCTATAACTTCAGAAAGTAAAACCGGATAATGTAAATCCGAAACATCACTACACATTCTTAAATTGAGAGCGTTTCAAGTGCACCTGATATATCACTCAACTTACTTTCTTCTTTAAGCCATCGTTCACGCATTTTTTCCCATGCATCTTGATCCCATAATTCAAACTTATTTCCCTGACCAATTAATACAGCATGCTTCTTTAGGTCAGCAAAATTTCTTAGTGGCGGCGGCAATAAAATTCGATTATTTCCATCTACTTCACACTCTGTTGCATGACCTAATAACAATCTCTGTAAACGCCTGACTTGCTTATTAATACTGGGTAATTGCATGAGCTTTTGCTGTATAACTTCCCACTCTGGCAAGGGGTAAATAAGGAGACAGCGATCCACATCGACCGTAATCACTAAACTACCGTCACAACTTTCCTGGATACTGTCGCGATATCGTGCAGGCACAGACATGCGGCCTTTGGCATCCAAATTTAGGTCGTTGATTCCTTGGAACATAATTTAATGAAACATAGTTATCGGTCACGGATGCTATTCCATGTTTTCCCACTTTTTCCCACTTTTTGACACTATAGAAACGAGTCGAATAGATTGCAAGCAAATACGGAGAAAAAAACCAAAAATTTTCTTATAAGACAGATAGTTAAGAGTATTTTTACCCTTAAAATTACATGGTTTTTTGATAAGAACCTACGTAAAAATGCAGGCTTGTAAGAGAATGGTAATAAACTGGTTTAAGAGTGTGCAGTGAATATAATCCTCACCACTCCAAATACTTCACCTAAGACCGTAATCTTAGATGAAATTTGATAAAAATTAACGAATGGTAAAAAGGGAGTCAGCCGATAAGCCGGGTTCTGTCGAGAACAGTCATTCATCTAGGGCTTGCGTCACCACAAGCCTCGAGCAACCTACCCGGGGACCGCACGGGCCATGCGTTGGATTGCTCCACGCCCCCCTATTTGGTCTTGCTCTAAGTGGGGTTTACCTTGCCACACCTGTTACCAGCTGCGCGGTGCGCTCTTACCGCACCCTTTCACCCTTACCCATGCTTAACAAATAGATAAGCATGGGCGGTTTACTTTCTGTTGCACTTTCCATGGGTTCACACCCTCCAGGCGTTACCTGGCACCTTGCCCATAGAGCCCGGACTTTCCTCTGCCCCACTTAGTTTAAGAAATTCCCAATAGCACCCATTCACCTAGCATTAACCAGAATGAACAAGCACCAGCCAGAACGCCTAGACTGGCAAATAACGTAAAATAAGTGGAGCAGCGACTGCTTGGCTAACTCCGAACATGAAGATATCACACGTTATGACCGGTTTTTAGCGTTATCCAACTCCTTTTCACTCAAACCCAGGGAATAAAGCTGATTTCGACGAATACCAGTATGTTTTGAAACCACCGTGGCAGCTTGTTTTAATGGCATATGTGGCAGCAAATCAATTAACAGCTGACGCGCTTTTTCCTCTACGGCAGCATTAGTTGAAGCATTATCTCCGTGCAAAATCAAAACGATCTCGCCACGGATTTTTTCGGTTTGTTCGACTAACTGTTGTTGAATGTGAGCTAACTCAGCATATATATGTTGCTCATAATGCTTGGTTAACTCACGCATGAGTGCTGCTTTACGCTGACCACCCAGCACTTCTATACAATCGTTTATGGTTGCCTGGATGCGTTGCGCAGACTCATAAAAGATCATGGTTCTTGCCTCAAATCGCAAAGTTTTCAATAGTTTAACGCGATCCGTGGAGCTTTTAGGAAAAAAACCCTCAAATATAAAGCGATCTGTCGGCATCCCGGCAATGGATAGTGCTGCAGTCAAAGCACTCGGCCCCGGGATTGAACGAATAGGGGTGCCCTTTTCTTGAGCGGCTAGTACAAGTTTATAACCCGGGTCACTAATTAATGGAGTCCCAGCATCTGACACCAGCCCCACATCATCACCGGATTGTAGCTGCTCGATTACAAAGGTTATTTTCTTGGATTCATTAAAATCATGTAGCGACACTAAGGTGGCTTGGATACCATAGTGTTCTAGTAGATTTTTAGTTACTCGAGTATCCTCAGCATACAAGGTTTTAACGCGCTTAATAACCTCTAGAGCACGTAGTGTAATATCCGCAAAGTTGCCGATAGGAGTGGCAATAATATATAAAGTGCCAAATTCACTCATTTAATGTAATCAACCATAATTATCATACACAACCACTATACAAACTATTAATACAACCACAATGCTAAAAACCCCTCTAAAAATCACACGCCAACAAAATATGCCCCTACAAAGACCTCAACATAAAGCAGTGCATAAAGTACTTGTTACGCTGTTTTCTTTATTGGCCTTATTCATACTCTCAAGCTGTGCAGATTTTCCATTAAATACAGGAAAGGTATTTGATTCAGAAAGCAGCTCTCAAACACGACGCGCCGAAAGATTACTAGACGCAGGAAAATATCAAGAAGCTGCAGCCATTTTTTGGGCAGAAGCAGAAACTCGATCTTCTCCTCAAAAAGAAGCATTACAAATTAGAGCGGCTGAATCAGTATTGCAACCCCAAACTAAAACACAAGCTCAACAATATTTAAGTGCAGTAGATGAGAGCGTACTCACACAAGATCTACTGGTAAGAAAACGGGTGGCTACAGCAGAGCTTGCCCTCCTCAATGGACGACCACAAGCTGCACTGGATGCCGCCCCTGAAAAATTAATAAATGTTTCTCAAAAATACAATCCACATTTGCTGGCTGTTCGTGCCAAAGCGTTAAAGAGTGCTGGCATGATGAAGCAATCTATTGAAACACGTATTGCATTAAACCAATTATTAAGAAAACCAACCCAACTAAAAAAGAACAATGAGTTGATCTGGCAAACCCTGCTCAACACTAACAACACAGAATTAAATGCATGGTCGGCTAGCAATAATAGTCCTGAACTCACGGCGTGGTTAAGCCTTGTTGCTATTCAAAAACGACCGCATGAGAATCAACCGTCACTCGATAGCGAAATACAACAATGGCGCACGAATTTCCCAAAACATAACATCCCGAATCATATTATTAACTCCATTATAAAAGACTATGCGTCATTTCATATCGCACCAAATAAAATTGCGCTCTTATTACCCTTAACCGGACGTTTTGAAAAAGTTGCAGAAGCCGTCTACGCTGGCATTACAACTGCAAGAGAGTTTGGAGATGCATTTAACCCACCACCTGAACTTATAGTTTATGATACAGGCGATGACTCAAGCTCAGCATTGAGCTACTACCAGCGTGCAGTAAGCGAAGGTGCTGACTTTATCATTGGGCCATTCCAAAAAGAGGCTGTGCGTAGCTTAGCGAACCAAGGCTCATTACCCGTTCCCACCTTATCTTTAAATTATTCAGGCAGTGAGCTGGAAGGTGCACAAAATTTATATCAATTTGGATTGCTGCCGGAAGATGAGGCCAAACAAGTTGCCGAGCGTGCATCTTTCGAAAACAAAAACTCCGCATTAGTGCTTGTACCTGAAGGTGAATGGGGCACACGTTTGTTAGCCGCATTTACTAACCGCTTCCATGAATTAGGTGGAGCAGTGCTTCAATCAGAGCGATATGAACCTCAGAACTCGGATTACTCTGTTTCAATCAAAAGCTTACTGCAATTAAATCAAAGCGAACAACGCCGTCGCAATGTTCAATCCATCGTTAAAGCTAAAATTGAATTTGAACCACGCCGTAGACAAGATGCTGACTTTATATTTATTGCTGCATCACCCCAACAAGCGAGACAAATTAGACCTCAACTTAGCTATCATTACGCATCTGACCTACCTGTGTTTGCAACCTCGCATGTATTTTCAGGTAATGAAAATATCTCAGCCGACAAGGACATCAACGGTATTACATATTGTGATTTACCATGGCTATTATCAAATGATCCATCAATAGATTTACTACGTGACTCTTTAGATCTCCAATCTAACAGTAGCTCCTCTCGCTTGCCGCGTTTTGCGGCACTTGGCATAGACGCTTATCAAATCATTCCACACTTACAACGTTTAGCAGCGAATAATTTTGATCGTTACCAAGGCACGACAGGAAAGTTAAGTGTAAATGACCAAAATAGAATATACCGTGAATTACTATGGGCCAAAGTGGTCAAGGGCCGCCCTGAATCACTGGGTGAAACTCCCAATCTGACACCTGATTATTCAGCCCAAAGCATCCAGTAGTGAAATCTTCACAACAAGGTCAGGTCGCTGAAAATGAGGCTTGTTCGTTTCTACAAAAGCAAGGACTTACCCTAATCGAAAAGAACTACCGATGCCGTACGGGAGAAATCGATTTAATCATGCAAGACAAAGAAGCATTAGTTTTTGTAGAAGTGCGATATCGAGCCAATAATGATTATGGCTCCGCTTTGGATAGTGTTGACCAACATAAAATTCAAAAACTCATATCGGCTGCAACTCACTATGTATCCAAGCATCAGTCTGATCTACCTATGCGCTTTGATGTGGTAGGCTTTGATGCATCACTGAAACCCAACTGGGTAACAAATGCATTTCCTGCTTTTTAACACTAATGATCATGAACAAAGAATCACGCATCGAAGCACTCTTTCAAGCCAGTATTGAAACCAAACAAACCAGTTTGGGCAGCATCAAATCCGCAATCGTACTCGCGTCAGAAGCTATGATTAATACCTACAATAAACAAGGCAAAGTACTGAGTTGTGGAAACGGCGGATCCGCTGCGGATGCGCAACATTTATCCTCCGAACTACTTAACCGATTCGAGCGCGAACGTGAAGGTTTAGCAGCCATTGCACTCACTACGGATAGCTCCACCTTAACATCCATCGCAAACGATTATGATTATGAGAAAATATTTTCCAGGCAAGTACAGGCATTGGGCAATGAAAATGATGTATTAATTGCGATTACAACAAGTGGACATTCAGCAAATGTATTAGCTGCGATCAAAGCGGCCCATCAGAAAAACATGATGGTTATTGCGCTGTCAGGTAATGATGGTGGAAAATTACCTGAAGTGCTCAACAAAACAGATGTTGAAATTCGTGTACCCAGTCATTCTACAGCTCGGATACAAGAAGTGCATTTATTGATATTACATTGCCTTTGTGACCTCATCGACCAATCGTTACTTGGTTAAGTGCCATAGCATGACGTAATGTTTTGACCCTAGACTTATCCATCATCAACAAGTTTATTGAAGCGTGTGGGAAAGATTCAGTTCTCACAGACCAAGGCGAATGCTGGGCATATGGATATGACAATAGCAAGCAACACTCCTGTCCCGATTTAGTTCTACTCCCTCAACAACACCAGCAAATACAACAAGCCATAAAGATATGTAACGAATACAAACTTCCACTTACCACACGTGGACGTGGCACCGGCACCACGGGTGCAGCGGTACCTATTCAAGCTGGAGTTGTACTCTCTACTGAACGCATGAATCAAATCTTAGAATTTGATTATAAAAATAGAAATATTCGAGTCGAACCGGGCGTACTTAACGTAGAAGTACAAAAACAAGCAGCCAAACAAAACTTGTTCTGGCCACCCGATCCCAGCAGCTCAGATTATTGTAGTGTTGGGGGTAACCTTGCGTGTAACGCAGCCGGCCCACGAGCCGTCAAATATGGTACATGTCGGGAAAACACATTAAGCTTTACTGCAATCACAGGTTCTGGTGAAACCATCCACACCGGAAGTGCTACGACCAAAGGGGTTGTCGGTCTGGATCTGACACGCCTTTTAATAGGCAGCGAAGGTATCTTAGGCATCATCACCGAAGCACGACTAAAGCTGAGCCCCAAGCCTGAACGTATTACTACCCTTCGAGCGTTATACCAAGATTCTAGTTCGGCGATAGAGGCGGTCATAAACGTGCTGGCTCAAAGCGCGTTGCCCTATGCATTGGAATTCATCGATTCAGGCTCATTAAACCTTATCCGTAAAAACTCAAACCTTGAATTTGATAACAAAGCACAAGCCATGTTGATGATTGAAGTCGACGGGTTGGATGAAAACATAGAAACCAGCACACAGGCCGTATTGGACGCTGCAAATATAACAGGCTGCCTAGATATCCAAACTGCTGGGAATGACCAACAAAAAAAGGATCTATGGTCTGCACGCAAAGCACTCTCGCCTGCACTTCGCTGCTTTGCTCCTAATAAAATTAACGAAGACGTCGTCGTACCGGTTACCCAACTACCCACTCTACTAAGTGAGTTGAAAAAACTAAGTGAAAAATACCAAATTGATATCTTCAATTTTGGTCATGCAGGTAATGGTAATTTACATGTCAATCTTTTATATAATGCCAAGCAACAAGCTGATGCTGCCAAGAAATGTTTACATGAGGTGTTTGAGCTGGTTTTAAAACTGGGTGGCACACTTTCCGGAGAACATGGTGTTGGTATTGCCAAACGAGATTATGTAAGCCAAGAAATAGATGCCACGACGCTTGCGCTAATGAATAAAATCAAACAACAATTTGATCCTAATAACATTCTCAATCCAGGCAAAACCCTACCATCATCTTAGGTTGAGTATCGGCCTTTAACTAAGCGCTCTGCTTA
>CAZVPJ010000038.1:0-2034 GCA_964629035.1 uncultured Thiotrichales bacterium
CACTTGCTAGAACAGTTGGTTGGATATCACATTGGAAAGAACATATGAGTGATCCCGCTGCTAAAATAGGTCGCCCGCGTCAATTATACACAGGCTCTGACGAAAGGGATTACGTAGACATTACTAAGCGATAGACCTTTAAAGACGTCTAATCTATTTCGGCAAAAAACTTACGAATAACAGGACTGAAAAGCTCCTCGTCAATTAAGAATGCATCGTGTCCTTTCATGGATGCGATGCGCTCAAATTCAACCTTACGCCCTGCATTTTTAATGCCGTTGTATATTTCTTCCTGCTGTTGAATAGGAAACAAAATATCAGTGTCGACTCCAATGACCAAGGTTCTTTTAGCATGCACTTTTGCAAGCCCGGCATTTACAGAGCCACCATGTTCAGCGACATCAAATAAATCCATTGCACGCGACAGATACAAATAGCTATTTGCATCAAAGTTTTCTACAAATTTATGTGCGTTATAATCCAGGTAAGATTCCACTTCAAATTCAATCCCAAACTTTTCTTTACTTCGCTTTGCAGGATCAATGCGTGCTCGATTAAAGCGTTCATTCCATTCTTCAGCTGCGCGATATGACACTAAACCAAGTTTGCGTGCTAACACCATTCCATTCTTTGGCTCTTCATCCGGCTCATAACAGCCGTTTTTCCAATCTGGGTCACAACGCACAATCTCACGCTGTAACGACCGCATTGCAATCGCCAGAGGTAATGACCTGCAAGCCGCAGAAATCGTAACCACATGGTCCACTTCATCTGGATATTGCAAAGCATAAGCAAGCGATGACATACCTCCCATAGATGCGCCAATCACTGCACATAAGTGTTCTATGCCAAGTTCTTGCATAGCATGATGGCCGGCTTTAGCGATATCTTCGATAGTAAGTTCGGGAAACTCTGAACAGTATTGCTTACCCGTCTTGGGATTTATTGAATTGGCACTAGTTGAACCAAAACAACTCCCCAATGAATTTACACAAACAACATAAAAGCGATCCGTATCGATAGGTTTACCAGGTCCAATCATGTACTCCCACCAACCAGGACTTGAGTCTTCAGGTGATGAACATGCATGTGCTGATGGAGATAAGCCCGTAAATACCAATACTGCGTTATCATGCGTTTCAGAGAGCTTTCCCCACGCTTCATAGGCTACTTTTACTTCGGGCAAGACATCTCCACGCCGCATAATAAAGTCGGTAGTACCATAATCACCATGCAATTCGACATATTTTGTTGCTATGGGCGCACGATTAGGAATGGGATGAATATCTCTAGCAGCTGTACTCACAATTTTCTCAAGCTATATCTAATTACGTGACGTAAAGACACTGTATAAAAGAACTGAATTCTAGCAGTTACCTTGCAGGATTAAATAAATTTTCGAGGACGTACGGTCTGAATTACAGATAATATCAATAAAAATACAAATAAAATTAACGTTTGCTCAGGAATTGTCAAACCTGCAAACTCCCAACTTACATCTGCACATGAACCTGACCCGGTAAGTGTTTTTTTCAATGTCTCGAAAAGTGGCAAAGTATCTAGCATAAAATATAAATCTGGACCGCATTCAGGCACTTGATCCTTTGGCAGGTTTTGCAACCAAATATGTCTTGAAGCAAGTCCGACTCCAACGATAGAAAGCAGTATGCAAAGCAAGCCTATGATTCTTGCGAAAATAGTTTTTGGCCCAATCAATAGCGCAAGCAAAAAGAACGCAGCTAGGGACATAATTACCACTCTATCTAAAATGCATAATGGGCATGGATCTAAAAACAAGATTCTTTCGAGATAAAACACCGCGAACAACATAGAAGCAACACATATAACAAAACCTAAAAATGCTAATGATCGATAATTAAACATGTGGAATATATCTATTCGTTCTTACTGTAATGAACAAGATTACTTTCGTTAAGCTTTGCTCGATGTCTCAGCAGCCGATTATTCAAGGTTTTCAATAGACGTTTCATCTTGCAGTACATCTTGTAGCTCACCTTGCAATTCTTCTTGAAG
>CAZVPJ010000038.1:2134-4011 GCA_964629035.1 uncultured Thiotrichales bacterium
CCTGGTAATTCGCCTGGCAATTCATAGGATACTTCTGAATATCCTTCAGGTGGACCTTGTAACTGAAAATCGTTTACCGTTTTGGTTTCTTCTATGTTTGCTGAACCTTTGCGTTGCGCAATATTATATTCAAACCTATCTTTTTTGACTGAAAATACATCATAAATAACATTATCACCATTACCATTCACTTCCGTGTAGATGCCACCTTCATACATCCATGTACCGGCATCAGAAGATTTCTCATATAGCTTATCCTCAGCATGCACGATAATGTAATCCACTTCATAGGATCCGTCAGAACCACGAACCATTTTCCAAGACTCGGACCAACCTGCGTCCTCTTCATCTTCATAAGTTCCTTCACCACGCCATACACCCACCAATGCTTCGGCTGCTTTAGCATCATTATCTTTAACTTCGGTATTATTTGTACAAGACGATACTAGTAAGAGCAAAATAAATACCAAAGGAATTAGAAACAACGTTCTAGAGAAAAAATCCATTAATGAATTATTCATATAGCTTGGCCTAGTAGTGAGTAGATTACTATTATAGTTTAACCATTACTTAACCCTGTCACAATCCAGTAACTTTAATTTATTATACCAATCGATTAGCACATCGAGTGAATATGCCGCATTGGCAGGACTTGGATTAGGGGTGACGAATACTAATGACGAATTTATTTTGAAGCTTTGCAGACCCCAATCTATTCTTTCCCCTTTGCCAATTATATTTTTATTTAAAGCACCATATTGCAAAAACTTAGTAATCGCGACTTTTCCATGAAACCAACAAATTTTAGGTTGATACTTAATGATTATCCTTTCCAGTATGGGTGCATACATTTTAAAATCTGCAGCAACCATATCCTTTCCCATCGATGAGTGTCTTTTCGCAACATCTGTAAATCCTATCTTGTACTTTTCAAATAGTATATCTTGAGATACCTCTGAAGGTTTAAGGCTTTCAGACACTAAGTCACTTGCATTCAAAGCACTCCAGAAACGATTACGGGGATTAGCAAAGTAATAACCTCTTTCGACAGATATCGTTGATGGATTTAAGCCAATAGATAATAGAGTTAAATTGAAATCAATATAATCTTTTAAAGTTTCCATGCTTGCAGATAATATTTTAATTCAAAGCTTGCTACAATTTAAACCTGTTTCCCTCAGATCAAAAACCTAATTATGAACACAATTGATACGCACTCCCATACAATTTATCCATTAGAACTTGGGCCAATGGAAAATTTTGTTTATTTTTTAATTGACAATAAAACGAAGACTGCAGCAGTAGTCGATCCTGCTTGGGAAGTAGATAACATAATAGAACATGCCAACAAGCTTGATATAACCATAAGCGATGTTTTATTAACTCACAGTCATAATGACCATATCAATGGTTTAGACGAAGTCCTACAACATTATGATGCTCAAGTTCACATCCTCAAGAAAGAAGCAGAATTTTGGGGGAAGCCCTTAAGCAAACCAACATTACATCATGGCGGTGATAAAATTAAGGTTGGTGAAACTGAAATTGAAGTCATGCATACTCCTGGTCATACACCCGGCTCTACTTGTTATCGTGTCGGTAGTGATTTAATTACCGGCGACACGTTATTTGTGTTTGGTTGTGGTCGATGTGATATGCATGGTGGAGACCCTGAAATAATGTACGCTACCCTGAAGCGTTTTAAATCAGATTTAACCCATGATATTGTCATTCATCCTGGGCACAATTATGCAACACAAAAGACTTCGAAATTTCAAGAAGAATTGGAAGGAAATCCGTTTATGCATTTTACCAAGGTCGATCAATTTGTTCGCTATAGAATGAAAGTACATGACAAGGTAAGAACTTCACCTTAC
>CAZVPJ010000038.1:4111-5402 GCA_964629035.1 uncultured Thiotrichales bacterium
TTAAAAAGTATGCGGACAAAAAAAACCCATGTTAGAGGTTAATGTAACATGGGTCAGTTTCAGAAGGAGAGAAACTACAGTGCGTATTATAGTCCTAGCACTATGCTAAATATGACAGCTTATCTGCGTAAATCACCCGTTAAGCGTAAGGTTTGATGATTATCCCTCATTATATCGCCGCAGAATATTGCCGTAGATCAATAAAGATATTGTTTATACATCCCCAAACTCTTGTTTTAATAATTGTTCTTCCGTCAACAAACGCTGTTGAGAATTCATATTTTCTTTCTTGTAGGTCACCATAGCGGCTCCGAGCTCATCTGTGCGGATAATAATGCCCATCAACCTAGTGATTCGTCGTAATGAGCCGTTTTTACTCACTAAAACGATCTCAACCTTTTTACCACGTTCCAAGTCATGCTCAGGAATGAGTACATATAAGCCACCTTCACTCATGTTACCTTGACTAGCTTTCAGGGTTGAGTAGCCATTGCGTTTTACATATACCTCACCCTTTATGGCAGCTCTGTCCTCACGTGGAAAAAATGAACTACGAAGTGTTTTCTTCCGAAATATTCCAAGCATTTGCAAGTTGATGTCCTAAATAGTTGTTTGCTGCTAACTATCTATTCTAGAATTGAATACGATAAATGAATTCACTTTTTACCATAGGCACCCATATACAATTGTGACAGCCTACTCCGATATGTAGATTATTAAGCCGGCCAAACGGCTAATTATCCTTTTTAGAAGTGCTTAATATCTACGCTGCATGGCGATATCACGAAACTGTTTCCAGTCATAACCTATTGCATTGCGCTTTATCGTGTCATTTTTATATTTGTTTAATAGATACTTATAGCTGATATGAGGAATTTTGTAGGTAAATAAAGCTAACAGCATAAATATGGCCCCCATAGCAGTCGTTCTATTTCCTCCCACATCAATCTGAAACAACCAAACAGCCAATGCCACAATAGCTACTAAGCCTATCGTTGCATACGTGAGTTTTCGGCTGAATTGATGAAATTCCCTGTATAAATCTTCTGATATTTTACTTTCGATCATTTAACTAACACTTTGTTTTTTATAATTATATATCCAGCACATAGTAAACCACCCATAGATCCATACAAATGGGCTTGAACGATCACTGGACCACCGGCTGTGGATTCACTCCCAGGTATCGGTCCCATAAAGAGCTCCCACGTTAACTTAAGCATGATGGCTACAAGTAGCATGATATTTAACCAGTGCATACTCCAGGGTTCATCAGAGATGAATTCTATAA
>CAZVPJ010000038.1:5502-13132 GCA_964629035.1 uncultured Thiotrichales bacterium
TGACCCGCTGCAATATCGGCCCTGGAATACTGCAACCAATCAACTTCAAGCCTGAGTGTTAACTGTGCGATACTACATAGTATGATTGCAAACAGAATAAATATTATGTTTTTATTCATTAGCTTATAGGTAGCATATAATGCAAAATATAATTATCTTAACGGTTCGTTGTTGAAACTTTTAGCCACACTACACTATCAAACAAAATCAATGTCGTGAGTTTGGAATTCTCAATTGAATAAAAGAAATTTTCTTCTCGCAGCCAGTGGATTTACCCTTTTCACTATCCTACAGGTAAATTCTAAACATAATCGAATTGCTATCCATGCAGACCCCAATATCAAAAAATGGGTTAAAAAAGATCAATTTTGGCGCGAAACATTGACCTCTTCCCAATACGCCATACTTAGATCAGGAGCCACGGAGCCGCGTTATTCAAGCAAGTACACCAAGTTTTATGAACGTGGAACCTATTCATGTCAAGGCTGTGATTTAGCATTATTTACATCTGAAATGAAATACAACAGCTTTACCGGCTGGCCAAGCTTTCATGACCATATCCATGGGCACTTTGAAACGTATACAGATTTAAAAGGAATCTGGCCTAAAACAGGCTATCGCTGCGCGCAATGCGGTGGACACCACGGTCACCTTATTATGGATGGGCCACTACCAAGCGGGCAACGCTGGTGCAACAATGGGCAAGTATTAAAATTTACAAAGGCTTAAATACGATCTGCAATACGACTAGTTAAAATCTAGTAGAGAGCTAAAAAATAGTAGGAATAAATAAAAAACGTAATAAGATATTTTTCTTTAAATACTCACTACCAGTGCAAGTACAAAAGAAAGGCCAACATAGGCCACTAAGCCTACTCCAAACGCCATGCGTTTTTCTGGGTATACAATCAGCTCACCATTCTGTAGTTTTTGAGACTTCTCTAAACCACTGGATATGAATAGAAAACCCATCAACCAGACAATCAATAATAAACTAGTTCCTAACATAACACCTCCTTGGTATGTGCGTATTTCTCTTGGCAATCGGACTGAACTACGTGGCTTAGCCCTTTAATTAACCAACTCAACACCACAGTTATACTACCCAATAAACACATGGGTTAATGTGAAATAAGCGGCAATCTGGCATTTTTTACAATCATTAACGTGCTGTAAATTAATTCTGAATCTAGGTTACTATTCAATAACTAAGACCTTAATACACTTTTATAACGATTTTATTTCAACGTGTGACGCACTTCACACCACAAAATTGAAACCAGTAATGAGCAATAATGACAAAATAGATTTAAATAAAATAAGCAATACTTCTATTCCACCATTAGATGAGAAACTAGATGATTACCTTCAACCCGGTATTCATGAAGCTATTGCAGAATTTACCACTCAAGCACAAATCTACTTTCCACAAATACTTGACGACGAGCGCGATCAAGCCGCAGCAAAGATTCACTTGGATAATTTACAAGAGCATATCAATCGCACTAATCAGTTGAATAGCTTAACTGCCAAGCAAGATACTAAAAAAGTCTCTGCTGCATTATCTGCACTTTCTAAGATAGGCGATAAAAAACAGGACGATATGATGGCGTGTGCATTATTAGACTACATTGATGAAATATTAGAGCTATTAGATAATCCAGAATAATTTCAACACATGATCAAAAGGTTTTTCTAAAAGTAAATCTAATAAAATAAATTAAGCACGGTTACCGACACCACTAAGAATAAAATAGTCATAATTCCACCTGCACGCATAAAATCGGGAACACGATAACCACCAGGACCCATAATCAATGCATTTACTTGGTGTGTAGGAATCAGAAATGAATTAGAGGTTGCAATAGCAACGGTCAGCGCAAACAACGCTGGATCAGCACCAACTCCAATCGCAATATTCACTGCAAGAGGCACTAAAAGTACAGTTGCTCCTACATTAGACATAACTAAGGTGAAGAATGTCGCTAGAACTGCCATCGCAGCCTGAACCACCCAGATAGGCATGTTTCCGACCACTAATAGCGTCTGTTCAGCAATCCATTTAGCCGTACCCGTTTGCTCAACTGCCATACCAAGTGGAATTAGGCTCGCTAATAAAAAGACGGTTTTCCAAGATACCGCCTCATAAGCTTCGTTAATTCGTAGAACACCACTTAGCACCATACCAATTGCACCTGTTAACAATGCAATCGATAATCGAATATCGGTAAATAACACTAATGATAGTGCAATCAAAAAAAAGGTTCCTGCCCACAACACTTTGTTAGGACGTAATTCCTCATGCGGGTATTCACTGGTGATGACTACAAAATTATTATCTTTCTCCAGGCGCATTAATGCTTCCCAGGTAGTATGTACGACTAACGTATCTCCCGAATGAAACGAAATATTACGAATATCTTCGACCTCACGCATAGTATGCCCATCTCTATGCATGGTAATCATTGATATTCCATACGTTTTACGCATCCAGATATCACGTGCACTTTGATTAATTAATTTAGAGCTAGGAGGAATGACTATTTCTGCGATACCGGCTTTATTACTTGCTAGATCTTCCGCAAAAGTTCGCAAGCGAGGCCGTTTTTTTAAGTTATATTTTTGAACAAAATGGTCTAAATTTTCAGGTTCTGCTGTGATCCCAAGCACCATACCAGCGGTCAAACCCGTATCTCTATCTAATG
The DNA here is from genome assembly GCA_964629035.1 of uncultured Thiotrichales bacterium. GTDB lineage: Bacteria > Pseudomonadota > Gammaproteobacteria > UBA4575 > UBA4575 > JABDMD01. The sequence continues at coordinate 8,208 of CAZVPJ010000038.1, forward strand.
CGCCTGGTCCTACTCGTGTTTGGTGACCTGTTTGTTTGGTTGCAATGACTCGCAACTGATATTTATCCTCGAAATCATCCAGATGTTTACCAATAATATCACTTGCATCAGGCACCACTACCTCGTAGAGGTCATAGTCAACTCCATACACGTCATGAAAATACTTCAATGTATTCCCACTAGAAGTTGTACTCTCTGTTTGAGATATCGGTAAAACATAACGCCCAAAAATTACAAAATATAAAATACCTGTTATGACTAATGAAACCCCAACCGGAGTGACCGAAAACAAACCCCAGGTTTGCATTTGCTGATTATCTGGTAGCGCGGTATTGGATGTTTGTATCAAATCATTCAATAGAATCAGTGGTGAAGAACCAATCATCGTCACCGTTCCTCCCAAAATTGCACAAAACCCCATCGGCATTAACAAGCGCGACATAGGTAATTTTGCACGAGAAGAAATACGTGAAACGACAGGTAAGAATAATGCTGCTGCACCGACGTTTTGCATAAATGATGAAATAAATGCAACGGTACCTGAAATAATAGGAATGATTCGTTTTTCGGATGTGCCTCCAACATTTAAAATAAATGCTGCAACCTTACTCATTATTCCTGTTTTATCTAAACCTGCACCAATTATCATTACTGCAATAATTGACATCACAGCATTACTCGAAAAACCGTCAAACAAATGCGCCGTATCCACCAAGCCTTGTTCTAAACCCATAATTGGAGCAAACAAACTTGTCAAACCAAGCACAACCATGATGGTGATCGCTGCAATGTCTACCTCAACCACTTCAAATGCAAACAAGTAAATCGTTAATAATAAAATTGCAGTGACCCAGGCAATTTCAATTGTAGGTTCTTCATAAATAAGTAAAGCACCCAGAATTACAAAAATAGCCAAAGAGGCCATACGTTTTTTTATTATGCTTTTGGTGCTAGGTGGAATTGAAAATTTCCGCATGATAGATGCTTATTCCTTAAGCTAAGATTCCTGAATAACGAATGAATATGAAAATATTTACTGGAGAAAGTTTTTGTTAAACATTATTTACAACATTTTCTTTATCTATCTACTCTTTAACGATAATCTGAATAGATTCACGATATTCGGAAATGTATTAGATAATTAAATATACAAATTGATGAGATTAAAGGTTTAAGATAATAATCATAAATATCATCACAAAATACACAACCCTATAGCTGTCACAAATATGAACTGAAAATAGTTAGAAAAACTTAAACTCGTTCAAAAATAGTGGCAATCCCCTGACCTAACCCAATACACATCGTTGCCAGACCTATAGTAGCGTCTTTATCTTCCATAATATGTAACAAGGTTGTGCTAATCCTTGCGCCGGAACAACCAAGTGGATGACCTAATGCTATTGCACCACCATTTAGGTTAACTTTATCATCCATTTTATCTAGCAAACCTAAATCTTTAAGCACAGGTAATGATTGCGCAGCAAAAGCTTCATTTAGTTCTGCATATTCAATATCTTCAATACTCATTCCGGCTCGTTTTAATACTTTTTGAGTGGCCGGAACTGGCCCATACCCCATGATCGCAGGATCTACGCCTGCAACAGCCATCGCTTTCACTTTTGCTTTAGGCTTGAGATTTAATGCTTGCGCTCGTTCTGCAGACATAATGATCATTGCAGATGCACCATCAGAAAGTGCAGATGATGTTCCTGCTGTAACCGTGCCACCACTTGGCTTGAACACTGGCCGAAGTCCAGCAAGTTTTTCCAATGATGTCTCCGGCCGTATTACTTCATCCACCTCACAAATTTGCATAAATCCATTTTCATCATGACCCTCTATTGGAATTATTTCATTTTTGAAACGACCCTCTTGCGTTGCACTGTGAGCACGCTGGTGAGATCGCAATCCAAATTTATCTTGATCTTCACGACTAATACTATGCTGCATAGCGAGCAACTCAGCGGTAAGGCCCATCATGTTTGAAGCTTTAGCGGTATACTTGCTTGATGCCGGATTATGGTCCCAACCATGTGTCATGCTTACGTGTCCCATGTGCTCAACACCACCAATAATGAATACATCACCGCAGTTTGAGGATATTGCTTGTGCTGCAGAGTGAATGGATTGCATTGAAGATCCACACAAACGGTTTACAGTTTGAGCGGCTGCAGTATTCGGAATCTTCGTCATCAGTGAGATATATCGGGCAATATTCCAACCCTGCTCTAATGTTTGATTAACACAGCCCCAAATTACATCTTCGACCTCATTAGGATCTACATTAGGATTTCGTTCAAATAATGCGTTCACAAGGGCTGCAGACATCATTTCAGCACGCACATTACGGTACATGCCATTCTTAGACTTGCCCATTGGAGTGCGGACACAGTCAATAATTACTGCATCGCGTTTTTCAAGACTCATATATTATTTCTCAAATTTATTCATGATCAAGCTAGCCAACTTTAGGATAAAAAGAACCTTTCTTTTTAGCCATTTTTACTAAACCTTTTGTAGGAATATAGATAGGACTTATATGAGAGAGCTTGTCAGCTGTATCGCAAAACTCCTGCATACCTGTTTCTTCTATATAACGTAGCGCCCCACCTCTAAAAGATGGGAATGCAATGCCTAATATTAGCCCCATATCTGCATCTAATGGGTGATCAACAATTCCTTCTTCTACACAGCGCACTGTCTCCATACACATCGGAATCATCATACGGTCTATAATTTCTTCATCTGTAATTTCAATTGAATTTATACGTACTGTTTCAATTATTTTTGAAGCCTCTTCATCTGGAAGTTTTTTCTGCTTACCTCTTTTATCTAACTCATACTTATAAAAACCAACATTATTCTTTTGCCCGAATCGATTATTTTCATAGAGTGCGTCGGTTGCAGATTTAAAATCTTTATTCATCCTCTCCGGATACGCATCCGCCATAACCTCTGATGCATGATGTGCGGTGTCGATACCTACAACATCAAGCAAGTACGCTGGACCCATTGGCCAACCAAACTGTTCCATCACCTTATCTATGCGTTGTATATCCACTCCATCTCTAACAAGTGCATCAAAACCTGCAAAATAAGGAAACAAAACACGATTCACTAAGAACCCTGCACAATCATTCACGACAATTGGCGTCTTTCCCATTGCCTCTGCATAGGCCACGGTAGTCGCAATGGCTGTCTCGCTTGATTTCTCACCACGAATCACCTCCACCAATGGCATTCTGTAAACTGGATTAAAGAAGTGCATGCCACAAAATTGTTCAGGCCGTTGTAGTGAGTCTGCAAGCTCTGTAATTGAAATAGTTGAAGTATTTGAAGTAAGAATACATTCAGCTTTCACGTGCTGTTCAACTTCTGCAAGTACGGATGACTTAATGTTTTTATTTTCAATTACCGCTTCTACAACCAAATCTGTGTTAGAGAAGTCACCATAACTTAACGTTGTATCAATTTTAGCTAATGTATCGGTTACTTCTTCAGGTTTAATCTTCCCACGCTTTACTTGCTTTAGTAACAACCCTCCTGCTTCACTTTTGCCCAATTCAAGCGCTTCTTGCTTGATATCTTTCATGATGATTGGGATATCTTTACATGCAGACTGGTAGGCTATTCCACCACCCATAATACCTGCACCCAACACAGCTGCCTGCTTTACAGATTGCGCTTGCTTGCCATATGACCTACTTACTTTCTTGATACGTTGGTCATTAAGAAATAAGCCCACCAAATTTCTTGCCACTTTGGTTTTCGCGATTTTGACAAACCCATGAGCCTCTACCTGCATCGCTTCGTCGCGCAACATGGTTGCATGATGCTGTACAGTTTCTATTGCGGCTAATGGAGCTGGAAAGTGACGACCCGCTTTAGCGGCAACTACTGCCTTGGCTGACTCAAAAGCCATAATGCTTTCTAGTTGACTAAGCTGTAGTGGCTGACGTTTTTCTTGTTTTCGTTTCTGATAATCAAGCATCCCATCTAAACACTGCTGAATGATATGCAAAGCAGCAGCCTGTAATTGGTCTATTGAAACTACAGCATCAACTGCATGACATTTAAAAGCCTCATCGGCCCTCTTCTGATCACCCGAGCAAATCCAATCTAGCGCATTATCAGCACCAATAAGTCTTGGCAAACGTACACTGCCACCCCAACCAGGGAAAATTCCTAACTTTACTTCTGGCAAACCGATGCGAGCAATATCAGCCATCACACGGTAATCAGTGGTTAAAGCTAATTCACAACCTCCTCCTAATGCATAACCATTTATTGTCGTTACAGTAGGGATCGGCAAATCTTCAATTCGGCTAAATAAAGCTTGTGTTGTTTCAATCCAGTGAATAAATTCTTTTTCGGGTAACGTGAAAAAACCGAGAAATTCAGTAACATCCGCGCCAACAATAAATACATCTTTATTACTGGAAATAATTAATGCGCGAATTTGTTCATGATCCTCAATAGCGCTAATCGCTTCACCAAGCTGCTCAACAACAGCTTTGCTAAGTTTATTAATACTCTCACCTTCAAGGTCAAACACAAGATTGGCAATCGAGTCTTGAATAAAGTCTACTTTTATAGCGCTGCTTGAAAATATCATGCTGGATTCATCATTTTGTTTGGTTAGTTCGTTATGCTTGGAAGTAATGATTGATTAACTTTTTTCACTATAGTGTTGATCGCATTTCCTATTTTACTGAGATGTTGAGCAAAAACCTAACCTTACTATACAAGCCAGAATTTTATACTACATCATCAAGCGATCCCTATCCGAATATACTCAAAAGCGTGCCAACTTAATTTTGACCAACATATTCATAGGAAATAAGGGGCTAGCGCACCCTCTCCAAGATGTCGGAGTACAAGGAGATCATTATAAAATCGAAAAAGCGCTGCAGCTAGTTTTT
>CAZVPJ010000039.1:0-4369 GCA_964629035.1 uncultured Thiotrichales bacterium
GTGCTGATCTGGAATATAAACAGGACGGTATGTATGTTAAAGCCATTCTCAACTTGAAACCGCCAGTGATACTTAACATGTATGCTTCTGAAATGAACGTATTAGAAGCAGTTTCTTAACGTTAATGTAATCAGCTAATTTAATTCGAATAACTTCCCTTTATATAGTAAATATTTGTTATAAAAAAGAAATGTTAAATTGCATTCACATAATAGGTGTAAAAATTGGCTAGAGCGCAAATATTACTCGCAGATGATGATCGTGTTATTCGTGTAACGCTGGCAAAAAATTTACGTCAACATGACTTTGATGTACTTGAAGCCAGTAGTGGTAAAGAGGCTATTGAAATAGGGTGTGAATTGAAGCCTGATCTTGCGATTATGGATTTTCAAATGCCAGATATAACCGGTGTAGAAGCCGCGCATCAGCTCAGAGAAAAAGCAGAGGTGTCTTGCATATTTTTATCTGCCTACTCTGATGATGAATTTGTAGCTAAAGCCGCTGAAGCGGGTGCCTTGGGTTATTTGGTAAAACCAATAGATGTCGAACATGTGCTTCCTACTATTGAGTCGGCTATGCAACGTGCCGCAGAAATCAGGCAACTAAAGCAAACGGAATCACAACTTAACACAGCGCTACAACAAGGGCGTGAAACCAGTATTGCCATCGGTATATTAATGGCGCGGTATAATATTAGCTCAGAGCAAGCTTTTGAAATGTTGCGCTCTGAGTCTCGGAATCAACGCAAAAAAGTAGCGTTAATTGCTTCTGAGTTAGTGAAGTCTGTTGATAATGTAAATAAGTTCACGGGTGACATGTTTGATCGTACAAATCCTAAACTAAGTTAAGCGAAGCCTTTTTATTCAAGCTATTTCTTCAAATAGGTATTGGTGAGTTTTAAAGCCCTTAAATACGATTAAGTACAGTACAAACTACATTAAACTTTAAGTGGTTTGCTAATGATTCATGTAACTCACTAATAGTACTTATGTTATTTAAAAATGAATTTTTATTCGATCTAAAAATTCTCTTTAGTGCTTGATTTAGCTATACTCTTAGACTATAAAGTTTAATTAATTATACCTAATTCGAGTGGGCCACAGAGCCCGCATTTATAATATATACACTGGGACCTAAACACCGTCCTATCTACTGGCTCGTAAACATCGAGCTGTCAAACGTCCTAAAACACGACGTTAAAATATCATCACCCTGGGCCTAATACCTGCCTAATCAATCTATGAATTTAAGATTTGTTTGCTGTGCGTGTTGCACAGTTGCAAAACGAAATTTAGTTAGATTCGGTTGAGGCGCAGCTCTATTTTGCACTTCTCAGTCTGAACATAACTAAGTTTCAAACAGTGGGGCATGTACTTCGTTGGACGAAGTGATTTTGTAAATTGAATTAAGCTGAAAGGATTAAACCTAAGAAGCTAGCAAGATGCTTTCGAGCAAACAAAAGCTAAAACATGTTTCTTAATGTTAAGACTACTAGGAGGGAGGATATGAAAATATCTAAATCAATAATGCTATCGATGGTAGCGGCACTGTTTGCAGTACCGTTTGCGAATGCGATGGCTGAAGACAACGCTGCAGGGTGTGATTACGACCTGCGTGAAGGTGCTGTCTTTATGAATGAAAATAGAACGAAACGTGATGATGCTGGCAATGCACAGCAAAACCGCTTAATCGTTTTTTCTCGCGGTGAAGGCGGAGCACTTACAGAAGTGCAACGTGCAGAGTCTGGTGGCTATGGTAACGATGATGGCATCGTAACTTCAGGCCAGTTTTCTGTAATTGTTCAAAAGTGGGAAAATCGCACGTATGCCATGATGATCAATGCAGGCTTTGATCCAACAAGTGATAGCTTGGCGGGTTCAGTTTCTGCGTTCCGGGTTAACAAATGTAGTGTACGTCTAACCGATACTGCATCTACTGTTGGTCAAGAGCCACGTTCAGTATCACGTGATTCACGTCGTGTACTTGGATTTGCGCGTGACTTGGTTACAACAATTAATGCAGGTTCTGGTGAAGTTGAATTTAATGGTTGCCCTGGTTTGCCAGTAGGATTCCTAACTCCACTTGGCACAACATGTGGTGAGCGTCCTGAAATTGAAGACTTTGAGCCAACTTCTTACACCATTTACCGATTCAATAATCGTCGTGGTTCATTCCGAAGAATTGCATTTGGCGATACTCGTGATCCTAACGGTGACCCAGCACAATCTTCATTTATAAACGAAGGTCGTCAAATTATCGTTTCACAACGTAATACCTTCTTTGCACTTGGTAATGGTACGGAAGATGATATCGTTGAGGTGATCAAACTACGTTTGAATGGTCGTCCAATGCGTGACCGTTCTGGATTTGCTACAACTTTGGCAAATTTCCTTGGTTATAACTTCGGTGGTACTGGCGAATTCAATGGTGCAAGCCCAGATGACATTGCTCCACGTTTCACTAACCCAGTAGTCAGTGAAACTACAGGTAATGACAACTTTGGATTCTCTGTACTTCCACGTGATGGCGATGACTTCAATGATTGTGTCATCATGACACATGGTAGTTTCCAGCAGCGTGGACAAGGTGGTACTTCGCAGTTCACGATTAATAAGTTTGGTGCAAAAGTCCGTATTCAACCAAACAAGCCAGACAATGGTGATGACACATGTTGGTCACAAATTTCAACACGTACCAACACAGTGTATGCTCAGGCATTCTTTAATTCAGGTATCTCCATTCGTAGAATGGATGTTAATACTTGTATTATGGAAGACGGTGGACCACCTGTAGTTGTTGTTGATGGTGTACCGCAGTTCTCTGGTGTCGTTGAGAACTTCCGTCACAGAATCAACAGTTCGCCTGCTAATGATGCCAATCGTGGTTTGAATCCTACGGATCAAAGCGATTTCTTGTATCAAGCCGGTGGTTTAGATATGGCGTTGACTCAAGGACCTCTTGATGAGACTGAGTATCTTTATGCCTTAAATACACCAGTACCTTTCGCGAGTGGTCAAAATAGTTCAGGTGACTGGACTTGGCTTCCGGGTGGTGCAACCACTATCGCAATTTATCGTGTAATCGAAGATTGTGCGGGTGAAGACACCATATTCAGAAAGAGTGATGGTACCGATGATTGCCGTCCTGGTGACTTAGAGTTTGTTGGTCGTTACACACCTCCAGTAGACGGTGATCAGGCAATCTCAAGCAGTGGTTTCGGTATCGCTGCAATCTAATCAAGGTGTAATAACTTTGATTTAAAATCTTAGTGGTCTAATGGGTAGCTAGCTTTTAGTTAGCTACCCAACATTAGGGTTAAACCTTAATAGGTCTTTGAATTTATTAAGGCGTTGAATTTACATTTGTTGAGTTGAATATATGTCTAGAAAGCCCTTAGAAAATGTGTTTTCTAGTTTTAACTTAACAAATACTTTTATAGCTGTTTAATGACATTCTTTGCCTAGTAAACGCATGGATAAGTGTTAAACCAAATTTGTAATTTGGGAGGAAAAAGTGAAACAGCACTTTACTAAAGTTTTTTTAGCATCAATGCTATTGGTAGTTGCGCCACTTGCGAGTGCGAAGATTGCCATTGCAGAAGATGCAATTCCTGATGAGATTCAGGCTCTGCTACCCTCTGATGATGGAAGCTCTGATTTAGCGGCTCAAGAAGCAGAATTTTTGTCAGAATTTGCTGAAGATGATGATAGCGGTGTAGCCCTCTCTGATGCGGATGTTGATGTGATTATCATGTCTGATGACGACGGTGATGCATCCGGTTCTGCGTCTAACAGTAGTAGTTCCAGCAACAATGCTGGTGGTTCTGCTGGAGGAAATGCAGCATCTTCTGACGGTATTCAAGTTGCGGCACTCGACGGTGTTCCACAAGAAATTCTTGATATTTTGCAAGAGCTTTTTGGTGATGGAAACGGTGGCGATGATGGCGGTGATGCCGGTAACGGTGGAGACGGTGGTGATTCAGGTGAAGGTGGCGAAGGTGGTGAAGGCATTAGCAATGTAATCACCGATGAATTAGTCACTCAATATGATGATGTTGCCTTTAGCTCTGACTTCTATGACCGTAATGGTAATGGCCCAGCGCTACGAACAACCGTAACGCAGGATAATATTGCTAATATGAGTCTTACCGAAATTCGTCAACAGGGTGCGCTAATGTACACCACTCCATTCCGTCATGCAGATGGTCATGGTGATGGGCCGGGCATTAACCCTAATGATCCCACAACTGAAAATGGTTCTGGTGATGGTGACGGAATTTTAGGTAATACAGGTCGTCCAACCTTGCAGGGTAACGGAACATGGTTACGCTTGAATGGTATGGATACCCAAACTTGCTTAGAGTGTCACG
>CAZVPJ010000039.1:4469-9086 GCA_964629035.1 uncultured Thiotrichales bacterium
GGAACATGGTTACGCTTGAATGGTATGGATACCCAAACTTGCTTAGAGTGTCACGGTGTAATTGATAACTCTGTGATTCCTGCAATATTAGGTGTTGCTGGACAAGCAGGTATTTCTGCATCACCCTTCTTTAACTCTAAAAATGCTGATATCGATGATTCAGATGGTAATAGTCTTGATCGTCTAGGTATCGCTGCATTTGATGGTCGTGCCATTAACCCACCTAAGAACTTAGGTATGGGTGGTGTTGAATTAGCCGGTAGGGAAATTACTCTTCGGTTGAACAGGATTTCTAATCTTGCTTCACGTTTAGCTCAACGTGCGGATCGTCGTGTGCGTTTACCATTAGTGGCTAAGGGAGTTGACTTCGGTGACATCATTGCTAAACCAAACGGTGACCTGGATACTTCAAATGTAGAAGGTGTCGATGGAGACTTAGTTGTTCGTCCATTTGGTCGTAAAGGTGAATTCGATACCATACGCGGTTTTGATACCGGTGCGATGGCATTCCATATTGGTATGCAATCAGTGGATGAATTCGGTCCTGGTGATCCAGACGGTGATGGAATTGAAGATGAGTTAACCACAGGTGAAATGTCTGCCTTACATATCTTCTTGACCACAACCGAGCGTCCATTCCAACAGGAACTGACTACTAATAGCCAGCAACGTGGTGAGAGAATCTTCAACCGTATCGGTTGTTCTGATTGTCATAAGCCTACCATCAATACGCGAAGCTCTGTGCTTGAGTATCGTATTTCAGGTGGCGGCGTTATCGATCCGGATACTGAACAAGATCCTTACTTCTCAGTGGATCTAAGCAGTGATTTAGCTGATGGAGCTAATTTTGAAACGAACCGTCGTGGTGGAATCAAAGTGCCTATCTTCTCTGACTACAAACGTCACAACATGGGATCCCGTCTAGCGGAATCGTTCCATGCATTAGAAACACCTGATTGTGATAATGAAGTAGCTGGAACCGAGATCACCAACTGTAATTTCATTACTATGAAGTTATGGGGTCTTGCAGATACCGCTCCTTATTTGCATGATGGTCGTGCATTGACTGTATTTGAAGCCATTGCATTCCATGGCGGAGAAGCACAGCGAGTACGTGATCGTTTCTTGAACCTAAGCAAAGGTGGTCAAAATTCACTACTTTCATACTTAGGTACTTTGAAAAATCCAGTGAATCCTAACCAAGACGTATTAAACCAAGTGCAACTTGGACCTAATTAATTTTAGGGTTAATCTTAGTTAAGATTTCACAAAGGATTTGTGATCAATAAAAGCCGGGGCACAGGTGCTCCGGCTTTTTTGTATCTAGCAGATTATAAAATCAACAACTATTCTGAAAATTATCACCAAGTTAGATAAAATACATAAATGAAGTACATAAAAATTGTATTGGCGATATTCGTTTTAGCCATTCTTGTGTTTGCTGGCTTAGTGGCAAGCAAAGCGCGAAGTGAAGGTGCCGAGTTAGTGCGTGAAGCCGATAGGTTTAATGTTCCTGTCATCAAGCAGGTGATGTCTGTTCTTTCTCAATGGGACTATGAGAGTTTATTGCCCTATATGAACAAGAGCTTTAGTAAAGTATTTTCTAGAGAAGAATTTCAAAAGGAATTGAATAATTTAAGCATCTTGGGAGATGTAAAAGCTATTAAGCATATTAGGCATTCAGGACACAAGCGTTATAAGCATTGGTTGTTTCACAGCTGTGCAGTAAATAAATATTCAGTTTCGACAATATTTGAAAAAGGGAAAGGCACGGTAGTTATGGATCTGAACCATTGTTATAAAAAAGTAAAAGTCACATTTTTCCAAGTTCATTCAGATATATTGCCAGTAAAACAACCATACGAACCTTAAAAAGCTAATTCCTAATTTTATTATGTCTAAGATATTATTGCTCATACTGGTTTGTTTCGTAATTAGCGCCTGTATTAACGAATCTAAAAAAGATATTTATGATTGGCAAATAGGTAGTAATACTAGTGTTTCAAAAGTAATTTTTGAACAAGATGAGGCAGCAAGAGTGAAGGTTTGTTCAGACAAATATAAAGATATAGGTTTTTCCACGAACATCAATATCGACTACGATGAAAATACCTATTTTAGACTGATTGAGGGTGTCTGTATTACTATCAAGGCCAAGATGATTAGAGTTAGGTTTGCAACACCATCAAGTGGAAAAAGAGCAGAAGGGACTTTTGAAGTATTAGAATAAGTTAAGAATCAGGTGTAGCAGGTAACACAATTGTCTTCTAAAGAAACAAAAATATATATGGTTGATGATGATCGTATTGTTTGTCACTCGCATTCCATAATTTTAAAAAAATACGGTTATGATGTAGAGGTATTTAATTCTGCTGAAGCATTTTTGAAGAAGTATCCCAAACCGGAAAATGGAATATTATTACTGGATCATAATATGTCTGGAATGACAGGATTAGAGCTACAGCAGAAGTTAATGGATGATGGAGTTAAAATACCCATTATTTTTATTACTGCAATGTACGGTACTGTTCATGATGCAGCGACTAAAAAGGGTGCGATAGGTGTTTTTGAAAAGCCATTTGATCCTAAAGATCTTGTCGATTTACTGAATAATTATAAGCAGCATAACTGAATACTCAGATTTCTATCCAAAATCTTTATTTAGCTTGTCTGTATCGCATAGAATGTATGAATAAGCGGTCTATTTAATATTGAACCCTTGTTATAGAATAAGCTCTAAGTAGCTGTTCATTATATATAACCCGCAAGAGATTTAACCTACAAGGCGATAAAGATGTTGTTAAAATCGAGTAAACCCACTGATCTAAAAGAATCTGATATAACCGATCAAGACATCTATAAAGATCGTCGTACCTTCTTACAAAAGTCTGCATCCATTACTGCGTTGTCTGTGGCTCCCTCATTTATGTTACCAACCATTGGTTCAGCAGATATTGGCTTTGATAATATTATTAAGAGTGATTTTTCGACTAAAGATGAATTGACACCTCAAGATGCCATAACCAGTTATAACAATTTTTACGAACTGGGTTTAGATAAAGGTGATCCCAAGCGAAATGCCCAAAAGCTTAAAGTTAAGCCATGGAATATTTTGGTCTCTGGAGAGTGTGAAGAAACCGGTGAGTATGCGCTAGAAGATTTTATATCTCCCACAAAACTAGAAGAAAGAATTTACCGCCTGCGCTGTGTAGAGGCATGGTCAATGGTTGTGCCTTGGGTAGGTGTTGAGCTCGGGCCCATTTTAAAACGTTTTAAACCTACTTCTAAAGCAAAGTATGTTGAATTTAAAACTATACTCGATCCTGAAAATTTACCAGGACAAAAACGTGATGTATTGCAATGGCCTTATCAAGAAGGCTTGCGTATTGATGAAGCGATGCACCCCTTAACGATCTTGGCGGTTGGATTATATGGCAAGGAGTTGCCTAACCAAAATGGTGCACCACTTAGACTGGTTGTGCCGTGGAAATATGGTTTTAAAAGTATAAAGTCTATTGTGAGCATTAATTTTCTTGAAGAACAACCGGCTACAAGTTGGAATATTGCTGGACCCAGAGAATATGGGTTTTATTCTAATGTAAACCCTAGAGTGGATCATCCGCGCTGGAGTCAAAAGCGGGAACGAAGAATTGGCGAATTTTTAAAGCGAGAGACATTGCCATTTAATGGATACGAGGATGAAGTGGCAAGTTTGTATTCTGGTATGGATCTCCAAAAACACTTCTAGAAGGCCCCATTTTTTAATTAGATACTTTAGAACATATAAAAACACCTAAACAATCGTGTTAACTTTACAATCGGGCAGAAAAATCAAGCCCGTGCTCTTCTTATTATTGCTTGCGCCTTTAGCCATGCTTGCATACCGCTTCTATTCAGAAGGGTTTGGTGCAAACCCTATCGAAACCATAAATCGATTCACAGGTGACTGGGCGCTTAGGATCTTATTGTTGACGTTGGCTATCTCACCATTGATTAGAATTACTCGCTGGAACAATATCATTCAATATAGACGTATGATTGGCTTGTTTGCGTTTTTTTATGTATGTGTACATCTAACTTCTTATATTGTGTTAGATCAATTTTTTGATTTCAATGCCATTATTGATGATGTGTTTAAGCGTCCATTTATTACAGCAGGTTTTTCTTCGTTTATATTGCTTATTCCATTAGCGATCACTTCTACAAATAAAATGGTGGAGCGTTTGCAATATCGTTGGATACAACTTCATCGGCTTGTTTATCTAATTGCTATGTTAGCTGTTTTGCACTTTTGGTGGATGGTGAAAGTGGATACACGTGAGCCTATGATCTATGCAATTATTTTAGCGGTTTTGCTCGGCTTTCGTTTGGTTTATTTTATAAAGCGTACAGTATAACGCCCCATTATTTTCCTTATGACGTATTCTAATATAATCGTCATTGATCAAGGCACACATTCTACGCGAGCTATAGTCTATAATCATTTAGGCGAATCTATTTTTAAATCTCAACAAGATATAGATTTATTTTATCTTGAGTCTAACCATGTCGAACAAAACGGCTCGCAGATTCTTGAATCTTGTGAAAACGTTTTACAAGATGCACATGAATTTGTTA
>CAZVPJ010000039.1:9186-12817 GCA_964629035.1 uncultured Thiotrichales bacterium
TGGGATAGTGATTTGTTGACTGAGTTTTCTATGACTAAGCAAGCATTACCGCAATTAGTGCCAAATGCTTATGATTATGGAAATGTAAAAAAATTCAATTACCCTGTAATTTTGGTAAACGGTGATCAAAATAGCGCTGTATATGGTTATGGAAGCTTAGATGATCAAACTGCATTTGTTAACGTGGGTACTGGTGCATTTGTTCTGGCGAAAAGTAAACATTCGTTAGTATTGAACTCAAGATTATTGGCCAGTATTACGTATAGCTCGGATCATCTGCAAGAATATGTATTAGAAGGTACTGTCAATGGTGCGGGTGCTGCAATGACTTGGGCAGAAGAGGAGTGGGGAGTAAGGAATATGGAGTCTATACCTTGGGATCATGTAATGGAGCCTCCGATTTTCTTAAATACAATTGGTGGCTTGGGTTCTCCATTTTGGCGCAGCAATATTCAACCCAGATTTTTAGATGTCAATAAAGGCTTCAAAGACTATTCTTTAGAACAAGCTATGGCGGCATTGATGGAAAGTATTGTTTTTTTAATGGTAGTCAATATCGAAGAAATGAAAGAAAACGAAATTGAGATCAATCAGGTATTAATTGCTGGTGGCATGAGTAAAGATGGCCAACTATGCCAGCGTTTAGCGAACTTATGTTCTGTTCCTGTAGCGGTTTCAAGCTTCAAAGAAGCCACCTCACGTGGTGCCGCTTGGTTAGCATTTCAACGACCCGATTGGCAATTGCTAGAAAGCAAACAATACCTTCCAGAAATGGATGAAGGTTTACTTGCTCGTTTTAATCAATTTAAGATCGCGATAAACAAATTGGTAAGTTAATGCGTATTAAGCACAGAAATGAAGCAAAGTAATGAAGCACAGAAATGAAGAATAGATTAGTTGCACATCGTGGTGATATGACAACCTATCCTGAAAATAGTCTGCATGCATTCTGTGCAGCCATACAGTTAGGTTTTAAGTATATAGAACTTGATATTCAATTTTCTAAAGACCATGTACCCATCGTTATTCATGATGATAATTTAATACGCACTACAGGCATTAATAAAAAAGTATGTGAGTGTTCTTCAGAGTATTTGATGAAAACGCCTCTATTAACTCCACGTAAGGATGATATTTCAGAAAAGCTACTCAATATTTCCACATTAGAGAGGGCAGTAGAGCTTTTGAATGAATATCCAAGTATCACTTTATTTGTTGAAATAAAAAGACAATGTCTAGAAAATTTAAGTATTGAGATGATTGTAGAAATAATATTGAAAGTTCTAACTAAAGCCAAGTTTAATATTGTAATTATTTCATTTGTAAAAGAAGTGGTAGATTTTGCAAAGATTGCTGGTAATTATCCTGTTGGTTGGGTGTTAAGGGATTATGATCAAGAACATTTAGAAATAGCGCGTGAAATTCAACCTGAGTATATTTTCTGTAATGTTAAAAAAATCAATAAACCTGCTGAATTATGGCAAGGTTCATGGAAATGGGTGTTATATGATATTAAAAATCCATCCTTTGCATATGAGCTTTTAGAGCAGGGAGTGGGCATGATTGAGACGGGTGATATTGAAAGACTTAATGCTTCAGAATATTTTAGTGAATGATCTATGCTTTATGATGTAGCGATTGTCGGTGGTGGTATTCATGGGGTTGGAGTGGCACAGGCCGCAGCAGCGCGCGGATATAAAACGGTTTTACTAGAACAATATGATCACCTTGCTGAAGGGACATCTTCGCGTTCAAGTAAGCTCATTCATGGAGGATTGCGCTATCTAGAGCAATTTGAGTTCTCTCTAGTGCGTGAATGCCTGTTAGAACGTAGTTATCTCCTTAACAATGCACCAGATTTAGTCAAACTTACACCTGTTTTTCTTCCAATTTACAAACATTCAAAACGTTCTCCATGGATGATTCGTATTGGGTTATCACTATATGCATTACTTGGAAACTGCAGTGAAGATGCGCGGTTTAAAAAAATAAAAAAAGATCAATGGAGTCAGTTGCATGGACTTGATGTGAATAACCTATGCGCAGTATACCAATATTATGAAGCACAAACCGATGATCGTTTGCTTACACAAGCGGTGATGGAGTCTGCCCAACAACAAGGTGCCGAGTTAATATTAAATGCAAAGGTGTCTGGAGTTGCATTAGAAACTAATTCGGGGAATATTCGTTATATCAATGAATCAAATAAAGAATGTGTGTTAACAAGTAAAGTGATTGTCAATGCTGCTGGCCCATGGGCTGCAGAGGTAGTTGATAGCGTTCAACCACAACAGAAAAATGTGCAAGTAGATCTGGTACAAGGCGCACATATTATTTTGCCAATTCATATGGATAACGCTATTTTTTATATAGAAAGTCCTAAAGATCAACGTCCAATATTTGTAATGCCTTGGTATGGTGAAACCATGATAGGTACTACAGAGAGCATCTTTGATGGAGATCCAAGTGAAACAAGTCCGCTAGAGAGTGAAATAGAGTATCTCACAGAAGCCTTTTATACGTACTTTCCTGAATATAAAAATAAGAATTTAAAGATAACGAGTCAGTTTGCTGGTTTAAGGGTGCTTCCTAGGAGTCAGAAGAATGCTAATCAGCGTTCACGAGAAACTATCTATTTGCGTGATCGAAAAAATAAACCACGTCTTCTTTCAATATTTGGAGGTAAATTAACAGCTTATCGCGCAACTGCTGAACATGTTATTGCACGAATAGAAGCTTCATTACCACAGGCAAATTCTAATGTTAATACTAAAGATTTAAAGCTAACCAAACCAAAATAAATACATTTATAACGTGACTAATTTAAGATGCTTAGTAAAGCTTTCATGTAAAGATATATTCTCTTGTGATGATTGTTGTAAAAGTTCTTGGATAGAAGTTTCAAACTCATCGTGAATAATATTAAAAAACACATCTGTAAGTGGATGCTTGCCTGTTGGTAATGCAATCACTTTTTGTTTAAATTTAATCGGATACGTAGTGTTTTCAGAATATAATATTTTAACGGCAAACACCCATCGCCAATCCCAAGAATAGGGTGCGATAGAATCCTTACCGGCATATATTTCAAATAGTTCGCCTTCTTTAGCTACATCTTCACTATATATAATGGCTTGGTAAGAATGAGTACTATTTGAGCAAATTAAATTGGCTTCAACGATATCTGACTTCTCAGAATAAGCACTAAGCTCTTGGTATAAGTTTGGATAAAATAGTTGTAAAAAAGCCAGTAGCTTTGGGTATTGTTTGGTCATATTAGACATTAATTTATAGTGTCCTAATCCCAAAACACTATCAACCCGTTATACTATGTAAACAAAGCACGACCACCAAGGATGGTGGAAGTACAGATTTTGCAGGAGCAAAAATCTGTCGAGTAGCTCAGCTGGACGATGAGCACGACTATATTGATGTAGGAGGTAGAACAACGCAGGAGCAGTTGTCGAGGACGCCCGAGTGTCGCGGTAGACAGGAAGTCGAAAGCGGCAAGAGTTGCGATGCAGAGCATCGCCAGAACTCAAAGGCATTAAATGTTTATAATGATACTTCTAAATTTGCGCCCGTAGCTCAGCTGGATAGAGTACCTGGCTTCGAACCAGGTGGTCGGGAG
>CAZVPJ010000040.1:0-12768 GCA_964629035.1 uncultured Thiotrichales bacterium
TAATGCTTTCATTAAACCTAACTGCTGCAACATCTTTAGATTTAGCAATACTACCTGACATCAAAGGCAACATAATGCCCTCAAAAATGCCCGGCAGTAGCAATGCAATTGCAAAACCTAAGCGATGAGCTACTTTGAAAAAACCCAAATCTTCACCACTAGAATAATATTTTAAAAACAACAATTCAGACTCTTTTGTGATCAAAAAAAGTAATAAGGTATTTATCATGACGATACTGACATGCTTTTTTACCCTGGATTTCATCTCAACAGGTAATTGCTTATCGTTAGCTGCAAAATCACACCAGCTAAGCGTTATCTTTCTAGATACTAACAAATACACCACTGCTGAAATTGCATAAACAATAACAAATGCAAGCAAAGTATTTGAGATGATCGCAGCTGCAGCCACTAAAATTAAATGCAATGGAGAAGCTATTGATGATATTGCAGCAGTGGCTTTAAAATTCTCAAAACCTTTCGACATAGAGACATAGAACATATAAAAAGCTCTGAGCACTATTACCAATAACAGAATAAGAAATATATCGAGAGTGATATCTTTGTAAAGTTTTTCGCTAAATACTATATAAAATATTAAGAATGCAGAAAGCACAATGGCTAATTTGGTTAACTGGATAAACCTTAGATAGCGTATTGTTGCAGAAATATTCTCTTTATATTTAACGCGACATTCAGAAATAAACTTTATTAGCGCAGTAGTTACACCACCATTTGTAATTCTAATACCCAGTGCGCACATCCAGATAATCAGTGCATAATTACCATAATCCTCAGGCCCAAGCGCTCTCGCAATAATGATTGACATCACCATAGCGAAAAAGGACTCAATATAAAGGCCCACTGATGAGAACATCAAATTTTTAATGGCTTTAGCTTTGGTACTCATAAATACATAAGATGATGGAATAAAAAAGGAAAGCTATCTTTTAGCTTTAATTTGGTTATATACATTTTGTTACTTTATGATAGATTCTGATCAACTTATTGGCATCGTAAGCCATGATTTTATCATTAGATATATTCTTTCAACCATTAAGCTTTTAGCGATCTACAAATTTTGCATGTCTCGATCTGGGTGCACTATTAAATACTATTTTGGTGAATAAGTGTGTGACCGATATCTACTGAAATTAACACCTAGAACCAATATATTTACAGTATTTATTGGGAAATATATCCCTTTTGGTAGTTATCAAATGCAACTAACCAACTGTGATTGAGTCTATTAATCTAGGCGGGAAATTCATTCTATAATACTTGCCCCAATAAAAATCAAAAAAAATTATGAAAAATGTCATTGCAGAACACTTCAAAGACAACCTCAAGTTTGGCAACTTATTCTTTGTTAATGCTTACAGAAAATTACCAAACCTTGTACGTGAATATGCAGTATATATATTGTCATTACTTGCACCTTTAACGTTACCTGAAAACCGTTTTGTAATATTTGCCCAAGGCCGCACCGGAAGCACATTATTAGTCGACTTAATCAACTCTCACCCAGACATATTTACATATGGTGAGATATTTCATAAAAACGTTATAAAAAATGTGCGCAACCCTGTTCGCTTTGCAACCGGACTTATGGTATTGAATAAAAAATCTACTTGTGGATTTAAAGTAAAAGTTTACCAGCTAATAAATGACCAAAAACAAGACCCTGAAAAGACCTTAAAGTCCTTTGCAAATAACGGTTGGAAAATAATTTATTTGCATAGAGATAATTATTTTTTACATGCTATTTCTGATTTACGCTCAGAAAAATTAAAAGTTTGGCATGAATTAAAATCTAACAAAAATTCTGCGGATAAAAAAATCCATATCAGCTATGAAGAAATGATTGAGGCATTGGAATTTCGAGAAAGAAATCGAATCAAGGAGGAAGAATGTTTGCGAAATATAGAACATTACTCTGTTAGTTATGAAGATGACCTTGGAAATGCCGAAAAACAAAAAGTTTTTGCTAAAGATATTCTTCAGTTCCTGGGTCTGAGTGAAACCACTTTAGACACAAAACTCCAAAAGGTGGTTAAAGGCTCCCTTAGCGAAGTAATCGAGAATTATGAGGAACTTGAAAAACAACTACTCACTACACGATTTTCTGGTTTTGTGAAAGCAGCTTAATATAGAATTGTATAATTGTCGCCTGATTGACCCTTCTCCCACCCATCAATATGCTTATGTAATATGGCATTACTAAAACTTATAATCCTTACACTTGCCCTAGGTTTAATACATTCACATGCATTGGCAAAAGGAAAACATCATTATTCACTACTTAATAATGATGAAATAGAAAATTCATTTGAGATTACACTTTCCTCTGCAAATGGACAAAAAAGTGTCGATGATGAATATATAGTTTTCAATATTCCTTTACCCCCTATATACATATTTAATTCAGATGAAATCAGTATCTATAGTTCAAAAACGAGAAAACTACATTTCTACTCTGAAGCATTAGCACACTGGAAAACTATTGATAACACTATAACTCCATCAATTCGCTCCTTAAAAATATATCTAAAAAACGACTCAAGCCATTCTTTCCCCTTAACACTCAAAGCCAGCAAAGCAAATAACTCAAGCTTTATGATTACTAACAAGCCCAGTATCTCCGATCAAATAATTTCGGAAAACATCAATCTAGAGTTTGAACAGGGTCTGCAAACCATAACAATTACAACACCAAAAGTGTATGCCACCTATTCTCCTGAATGGCTATCAGCCTGCTTATTTCGCACAAAAGTACTACCTGCAAACAAGTCTAAAGCTTTGAAATGGTTTGACGAAGCATCCATCAACTTTTCAAAAACTGTCGATATAGCACTTAACTCCAAAAGCTTAGCCTATCAAGAAATTATTCTAACTCGGCATCGAAGCTGGCAATATGATTTAGCCGCAACACTATTTAATACTTACATAAAAACAGGTGAACTAAAATGGCTAAAACAAGCACACAAAGCGACTCAAATTTATGCTCATTTTATCAATAGCGATGGCACTTGGGCTTTAAAAGGAAAGCCGGACTTAAAATTTAGTTACAACCTTTCCATGTTTATAGATTACCTGCTAATAGGTAATGAGAATTTATTGCCAAAAATAGAAGCAGTTGCAAATTATGCGTCTTATTGGAAATATGACTACAAAAGAAGCCATGGCTTCTGGACTGAAAGACACCAAACTTATGCTCTTTTAAGTGCTATCATCGCATGGGAAGCAACCCTCGACCCTAAGCATTCCAAACATGCACAAACCATTGCCAAAGCATCTATCAACGAAGTTATGCATCCAGAATCTCCCTGGAAACCAGCCGGTTGCCTACAACATGAATTTGGCGCTCATGATCGTGACGAGGGAGGCCAAAGCACTACCCCAGTTTGCAGCCCCTGGATGTCAGGGTTAATTGCTGATGCAATGTTACGGTATTTTATCCAAAGCGGGGACAAACAAGCCTTGGTATTTTTGTTTGATCTTAGTAAATTCGTTATCAATCATGGTTTATACATAGCTGACAATAAAAAAAACAAAGGCCAAACCATACCTCGTTACCTAGCATTTACCGAAGAAAACATCAAAATAGGAGGCGGTCCCTGGAATGATAAGCAGCATGCTTGTGATGTAGCCGCACTTTTGGGGAAAGGTTATTGGGCCGGTAAGCTGCTCAACAAAGAAACCAAACAGGTGAAAACTACCATTGATAAGCTATTAATACCTTGCAAAGACGACTTAAGCAGAAATCATGTAAAATCTGCCAAGTCTGGAGAGAAATATTGGCGCGCAAAACCTCCACGGAAATTGAGTTGGGTGTTCGGCACAACCTCAGATCTTTCATTTTTTTACGCATATTAAAATATATCTGACTATTCAATGAAAGAAGATATTATTCATATCATCTCCAGCCTATTGGTGGGAGGTGCTGAGAGGTTTGTGCTAGACCTTGCCAGGCAACAACAAATTGATGGCTATAAGGTTCTGATATTGAATTTAGGTAGCACTGATGACCCACTAATAGAAGAAGCATTGAATACAAATGTTCCAGTACTCACCATACCTACCAAAAGAGTGCTTGCACCAAATAATGGAATTATTAAAAGGTTATGCCATGCAAAGGCAGTGCATGCACACAATGCAGTTTGCATATTCAGAATTTGTGCATACATCCCATTCTTGAATGGCTCTCTAATCTACACAAGACATTCTGAAAGGAACCTATCATCCGTAACCAAGCTTGCACATGTCTTGGCAAAATACAAAGTAAAAGCAATAACTTTCGTATCTGAAGGAAGTAAAAATTCTTTTTATAAACAATTTAATTGGCCAAATATAAAATCACTAATTATAGATAATGGGGTTTTTATTCCTGAGAATGAACCCCCTTATAATCTTCGCAACCAAAACATAAAAATAATTACCATTGGTAGAATGGTGCCTCTAAAAAGACAAGCAGATTTAATAGAAGCAGTATCAAGAATAGAACCCTCGACACAAAATATAATTGAATTGCACTTCTATGGTGATGGCGAGCTGCGACAAGAATTGGAAGTTTTCTCAAAAAAACTAAATGTAAATGCTATATTTCATGGCATGGAATTAAACCGTGAAAAAATATATAGCCAAGCAAGTATCGTCACTTGCATGTCTGAAACTGAAGGGCTCTCTATTGCACTACTTGAGTCTATGGCCTGGTCAATTCCAATAATAGCCACTGATGTTGGTGGGAATCCTAAATGCGTTGTCGATGGAAATAATGGCTTTCTATATAAATGCGGGCAAATCGAAGAACTCAAAAGCAAGCTTATAACATTAATTGAAAACAAAGAAAGAAGAATCGAAATGGGTAGGCAAGGCAAAAAAAGAGCGCAAAAGCTATTCTCGATCAAGCAAACTGCGAAAGAATTTTATGATTGCTATTGGAATTAACCCGAGCACACTTAGCAGAATTAATGATCCAAACGTAATGCTTTTTTAATTCTTAAGTCCCAATTATCCAACTGAAACCCAATGCGGCGAGGATTATTAAACACATATTCTCTTTTCATCTGGAATTGATCAGTTTTTGCGTCATTAGTGCCCCTTTCCATAGAAAACGCTGCCGCATAACCCACTTCTTTTGCATACCTAATAACCCTCTCATCAAACATGCCGTTTGGATAAGCCATATGAACTTTCTCGTAACCTAGACTCTCTTTTAAACCTTGAAATGAAACTAGTAACTCATGCTTTAACTCATCATCACTTAAATTCACCAAGGGAAAATGTGTGACTGCATGAGACCCTATATCAACAAGAGGTTCACTTTTTAAATTATCCACCTCACTCCAGGACATCATTTTTTCTGAATCACAGATATTATAATCAAGTGCAACTCCACATTGATCATACAGATCATTTATTTTTCCCACATAATCATCGACTGGCAATTTCAATATAGACTTACACAAAGTTTGCATTGCAGCCCATTTATTGCGTAAAGAGACTACTTCATTATCACAAGGGTTTACTATCTCATCTTTAGCACAGACATCTATTGCATAGTAAATTTGTTGGAACCATAGTGGTTTTTTATCCAATGCATCCATAGAGACAAATATCGTCGCAGGAACATTATATTTTCTTAAAATGGGGAGTGCATTCGTATAATTATCTAAATAACCATCATCAAAAGTTATTGCAACAAATAGCTTGCCAGGATCATGGTTTTCTATATTCTCAATATAATCTTTTATAGAAATAACATTATAGTGAGAGGACAAGAAATTGAGCATGCGGTCAAAATCATCAATCGTTGGGCTTTCGCCAAGATAACGATAATCATTAAGGTCGATCTTATTATCCAGAACTCGGTGGAAATTTATAATCCTCAATCCACCCCGCCCAACCGCTGACCTTATCCTATCACTCAGCGTCCGAATATATCGACCTGACAGCGTTGTTATTAAGAGTGATTTAAAGTTTGTCATATTGAATACTATTTTGACATAAAATAGAGCATTGTCGGCACCAAGTATCGGTAAAATTGCTCTGTAACAGCCTCAGATTTACCTCTAATTAAATTCTGCTCAAAGATGATAGCCGACATAACACTCAAGTTAGAATAAATTTATGCTACAGAATGCTTTTACCTTATCGAAAAAATATGAATTTGATACCATCACAGACTTTAATACATTATTCTAGAATAATTGACGCAAACACTAATCATTTGAAATTCGGGGCAAGATAATTGTTACAAAAACTTAATTACCCAGCAGAAGACTTTCCAAAGATGTTTTATGTGAGCTTGATCACACTAATTACTCTTTTCGGTTTGTACTTCAGATTTGATGGATTGGGTAAGTTCCCATTTTCAATTGATGAATACTACTTTTACTCAGCAGTAAAGATAACACTTGATAACGGCCTTCCTGAGTTTATATGCGGTGGATTTTATACGAGAGGTATATTGTTACAGTACATAACAGCACCATTTGTTTACTTTATTGATAATCAAGAGTTAGCCACAAGAATACCCATAGTTTTATTCAGCGTGTTAAGCTTTCCGGCAATATATTTAATTGGCCGCGATTCTCATAGCCGCCTAGCTGGCGTATTAGCTTTATTTTTATTTGCTTTTTCAATATGGCAAGTCGAGTTTGCACGCTTTGCCCGCATGTACGCACCCTTCCAAATGATATTTTTATGGCAGGTTTGGTTGTTTTTAAAACCTGACCTTCCCAACCGCAGCGCAAATATCCTACTTAATTCACTATTAGCTAGCGTGGCGACCCTATTTTATGCTGGCGGTATTTTTTGTGTAGCATTAGCTTTTTTTAACGTCATCCTCTATCAGAAATCGTTTAAAATTACCGAATATATACCTGCCTCAATTGCAGCAAGCTTAGCAATTATTTTTACAATAATTCCATTTCGACATTTAGGGGCTGAGCAACCATTCCCGTCAACTGATTATTTACAAAAGACAGCTCCCACCCTAGACCAATCTGCAATCAGCAAGCTGCCAATCGATTTGCCCAGCTTCTTAACCTTTTCAAATCATTCAAGTTTGATTCTAGCTCTAATTATAATATACGCTATTACAGCAGTTTTATTCTTATCCATAGTATTCAAAAATATGCACTTAAGTGCTCTCACAAAGACACTAATTTCTTCAACTATATTTGCCTTATTAATTAACCAATTTTTATTGGCATTAGGCCTTTTTACTATATGTCTATTAACAATGAAAACATGGCAGGATTTTTATCAAAGCATCTCAAACAAAATTGGAGTTATTTTTCTAACCAGCACAGCTTTATGGGTTACAGTTTGCTTTGTTTATTTTCTATTGACGAACGAAACTAATGGAATATTTAATATAGCAAAGACAATTTTTAATAATTTCTTCAGCTACCCAGATATTTTTTTTGATATATTCAGGCAATGGCAAAGACCTATGCCAAATCACGCAACTCTAACAGTATTAAGCATTATAACTGTTACAATAGTCTGCATAATTAATCTCTTGAGCCCAAAATTACAATTACGTTACTTCTTGACCATTTTTATTACTATGTTGTTTTTAGTGGCGCTCATAAACACACCTTACGATACTAGTCGCTATACTTTCTTTCTCTCTTCATTAGCCTCTATTAGCATCGCATGCTGCATTGTTTGGTCTTCCAGTTTACTGAATAACAAGATTGCAAAGTTAGCTATGATACTAATTGGCACATCTTTAACATGTTATGCATCAGAAGATTATCACTATAAACATCTATTCAACATAGATAGTTACACAATTAATCATAGACAAGTCTACAATAAAGAATTCACTGAACATTTATATCCACGATATGATTATATCTCGGTAGCTGAATTTCTAAACGCGAATACTAAAGAAAATGACTTGATTATTATTACTACACCAGTAATTGAACGATATCTTTTACCTAGCTTACGCGCGGAATACTTTATTACTTCTGAAAATCCTGAATTTATTAACCATAGCGTATGCCACGGCAAGCAGGAAACATGGAGCGGCCTCCCTCTAATTTATAACTATGAAAACTTGAACAATAAGTTAAATAATATGAATACAAATAAGTGGATAGTATTACATGGAATGAGGGGGAACCCATTTTTCACACAAAAACTAAATACTATGAGAGCAAAGCTAAAGCCCTACTTGGCATTTGAAAATCCAGATAATACTTTAAGAGTCTATAAAATTAATGCAGATACGCAAATATTTTAAAACTACTCATAAACAGTTAATTATTTGTATACAAGCAAATGTTGTATACTTTCTCAGGAAATTGGTCAAAGAAGGGCCGCGCTAAATCTATCTTTTCTCCAGGCGCTTCCATTACCTTAATCTCACATTTATTAATTGAATTAGCTAGCTGAATAATTTTAGTCGGATCAATTTGTGTACGTCGCACTTGTTTAGGATGTGCTTCAAAAAGAATGACCACATGGTCTGCAGTTGCAATTGTATTTTGAGCACCTTGTATAACCGACATCTCTGCACCTTCAACATCAATCTTTAAAAATATTGCTTGATCATTCTTCAACCCCAAATCATCAATAGTTGTTACCTCGAAATCACCCTCTTCACAAGGTACAACAAAAGCTGCATGATCATGAGAATCAAAATCTGGTGCACGTAACTCAGCCATGCCTTTAAAATTACTAACGCCCATGTTCATAGCGTTCGCTTCAATATTAAGTAACTCTAAATTTCGCTCCAAGTACTGAAATGAAATTGGGTTAGGCTCAAATGAAATAACTTTTTTAATTTCAGGAAATGCAGAAACGAATTTTGCACTCATGAGACCAATATCTGCACCACAGTCAAATAAACAAAATTCTTGATTGTAACTAGATATAATAGATGCTATTTGCTTTACGGAATCAGATTCGTAATGAATAAGGTCATATAAATCATATGACCGCTCCCCTATTGGTATATCTATTTCTACATTATTCGGGAGCTCAAATCGCACACATAAATCAAGGTGGCCTCTGTCGCGAAGAATATTTTCAAGGCGAAAGCCACCCCTCACACCTGCTCTTTGTATAGATTTAACAAACCTATAAGACACAGGCGCCTTATCTACTTTCCTTAGTTCTTGTGGTGTTTTTTTCAAAATTATTGTTCCAACTTAATAAACAAATATAACAAATTTTACAAAAATTATAAAATATCAAATATTATCTTCCAACTCTTTTGCCTACAAGACTTAATAAAATGTATTTCATTAACAAAATAAATGAATCAATTGATGGATATTTTTTTAATGATAACAATAACGGCTTTAGTGCATGTGAGGTCTTCCTTTCCCATAATAACTCTGAACCAAGATCTCGATATATTCTTGCCCGAGCTTTTCGTATAGAACTGCTATACTTAATTGCAGATTGTGGATGCTGTTGTTCAAAACGATCTAGAGCTTTTAGGCTATCAGAGTAAGTCTCAATCCCAGAACTCAAACTGTTCTTTACATATCGCTTATATGTAAGTGGTAATTTAATGCATCCAACTTTATATTCATTAACAACGTCCATATAAAATACTTGATCTTCTGCTGTTTTAAATGTTTCATCAAATCCACCTACTGCTTCAAACACTTTTCTCTTAACCATTACTGATGAAGTCGTTAAGTGAGGCTTATATATAATGGCTTCTACTGGCATTGTTTCAGTTACCGCAGACTTAACATCAGCAATCAAGCTATGCTCCGGTATATTGGTCTCTGCTTCTGAAACACGCACTATATCTGTATAAACCAAATCATAGTTTCGATCATTTAATTCATTAGTTTGGATTTCTAATTTTTGAGCATGCCAAAAGTCATCAACATCCATAAATGCCAAAATTTCACTATTTGTTTCTTTTATGCCGTTATTTCTTGCCAGAGAAACACCAGTATTGTCCTGCTCAATAACTTTTAAGTTAGGCACATCAAGACCCTTAAGGATCTCGCTTGTTCTATCAGTAGAACCATCATTAACCACTACAATCTCATTTGGCTGCAAAGTTTGAAATGCAATAGATCTAATAGCTTTCTCGATGAAGCGTTCTCCATTATAAACTGGAATGATGATGGCAAGCCTAGTGCTCACTTATGCTCCCTTAGGTATGAATAGTTATGTAATGAAACTATAATAATGCAAGACATAAAAACAACTCTTTTGAAATAATCAAGAAATATGACTTTCATAACCCTTGCATATAGTCTGTAATTTAGTTGTTCTTGGTAGAATCAACTATATATACAATAACTTACATAGGAATCAGATCACGTGACTTAGATAACAGATATGCTATATAAATTTCATTTATACTACTCTTTTAGTTAAACATTCTTACAGCTCTACGTCAGCTATAAGTCCACTTGATCTAAAAAACATCCAATACAACAGAAAACTATTAAAAAGTAGAGTTTTCTTATCACAATGAGCTGAAAATGTACCCAATAGAATTAAAGTGCTTATTGAAAAATCAGACACAAAGCAGAGACAATAGACACTCAGCAGTCTTGTTTACAGGAGCCAGTATTAGGCATAAAAGATTTGGATATTTAATCCAAAAGTCTCACCCAGGCTTGGTAAAAGCATGGTTCACAACAGTCCCAAAAAAACTCAGCAAAAAAGAAAAAATTACCAAAGCTTTATCTAAAGCATTACCTGTAAATAGTTCTGGTAATAAAACATCAACTAATGAACTACTAAAAAAAGCCTTAAAAAAAGGAGTTGGTAATAACATTAAATATATAACTAATGCTGTCCATGGCCAGTTACTACGTTTACATTACCCTAACGAAGAAAAGAAAATGTTTGCATGGGAAGTAGACTTACTTTCTAAAGACGCCAAAATACATCCCACACCAATCGAGCAACCCAATAGCGATAGCACAATTGATGAGCTTAAAAGAATTAGCCCATACCTTTTGCTCACTTTTGGTGGCCCTTTGCTTGGAAAAAGAGTACTAGATTCAGTAAGAGGATATGCTATCAATCAGCATGCAGGTTATGCTCCTGGACTTAAAGGTGCCAATACGACTGAAATGGCAATCTATCATAGAAGAATTGATAGAATAGGCAGCACAGTACATTTCATGGATACCTATGCAGATGCCGGGCCCATCCTTAGAAGATCACTAGCAACAATCCACCCGGACGATACCACTGGAAACTGTTTTCTTGCGGTTACCGCTTTAGGTAATCATTTAATGATAGAGACTGTTAGAAAAGTTTTACAAGAAGATCAGTTTCCCACTTTTGAACAAGGCATAGGCAATGGTCAAACAGTATTAAATACAGATTTAACAACTTATCGAAAAAGAATTATCAAGGAAGATCACAGCAAAATGTTCAGCGCTGAACTAAGCAGCTTGAGGAACTTTTAGGAATTGTAGAATGAAGGCTGGCTGGTATATTTTAAATTATCATGATATTAATTTTGAAGATTCAATATTAACTCGTGCTATTGGCGGAACTATTCGCCCTGACGTTTTTTATGAACACATGCTAACACTATCTACTTTGGGTGAGTTCATAAGTGTAGAAGAAGGATTAAACACACTTAATAACAATATAGAGTTTAACAAACCAAAGTTCAGCTTATGGTTTGACGATGGATTCTACGGATTAAAGCAGCATGCTGCAGCTATATGTGAACTTTTTGAAATTCAGCCAACTGTCTCTATATGCTCAAGATTTGCGCTTCGACAAGAAATGTTTTGGCGTTGCAAAATGAGCGCGCTTGTACATCTAGATGGCATGCGTTTCTTACGAACAGAACTTAGAAAATCTCATAATGATATTCCTTTCAAACTTAGAAAATGGACCTTGGAGAATTTTAACCAATATATCATTACTGCGGTAAACAAGGTATATGAGGAAGTTACAACCAGTCAATTTCGTGAGGATGCATTTCGAACCTTCTTGGATAAAGATGATATTAAGCATCTAGAAAACAACAATTGGTCTGTTTCGAATCATTCAGCAGCACACTATCCACTGTCACCATTAGTTGATAATGCGTTTATATCTAATCAATTCAACGAATGCGAGAATCTTCTCAAAGACTTTAGCAATGTTATTGATTCATGGGTTATTCCATTTGGTTTTGGCAAGGAGCATTATGTAGATTTATTAAATAGTGCAAACAAACCCATCATACATGTCGGGAATAAATTCAATACTTGCAATAACTGGGACCGTAAAAATTTGTATCGCTACGAAATACCCAATTCTCACAACATCAAAAAACTATTTAAATAATACTCTTGTTCTCGAGAACTATACTTATAGCGCTTTGAGCACGCGCCTCCCAAGTAAATTTATTAACTGACTTCTGCCTGGTTTCTTTATCAGCATAGCTATTTTGCTTAACTGCATCACCAACCATTGCAACAAATTCATCTTTATTTCCAGCAATATTAATGTAATCTGAAAATTTTTCAGCCTGTGGAAATTTTACTGATACGACCGAACAACCAATAGCTAAATACTCTCTTAACTTCAATGGGTTGCTATTTATTACTTGCTCGGTTAAGTGGTATGGCAATATACCCACATCAAACTTCGCTGCATAATATGGAAGCTCTTGGAAATTCTTTTTTCCCAACAAGAATATATTATCAATTTTTTCTAACTCACTAACATCTACTGCTGCATGACCGATGATTACGATAGAAAATTCAGGATATGTTTTTGCTATCGTTATAAACAAAGACAAATCTATCCAAGCCTCGA
>CAZVPJ010000041.1:0-12432 GCA_964629035.1 uncultured Thiotrichales bacterium
ACATCACCAAACAAGTTAGCATGCTCATGACCGCCGCTGGTTAATGCTTGATAGAGCATGATGCCGCCATGGGTAATGCTGGACCAAACAGTAAACCAAAGTAGACTTCTATGTTCGTCAGGATTTTTTGCCGCAAGAACTAAAAATACACCAAGCGTTGCGTAGATAACGACAATCATTTGTTCATACTCGCTTTGTCTAGGGCCCCAGCCCCAACTCTCTGGGGCAATGTAGTTCATCATTGGGTAAATTCCAATAACAAAAAATATTCCCGTTACGATTAAAAATATTCTTAATAGTTTTGCTTTAGAATCTTCAATCATTATTTTCTCCTGCTAATTACTTATTATTGGTCTAGGTCGGATGTAACATTATCGCCTAATCTTTATGAAAGAAGGATAAAATTTGTGTAGTTTTTGTCTTAAAACATTATTAATCATGATGTTTTTGGTAAGAGAATTTAAAATAATTTCGATTATCTTGCTACTTAGCGCAGCATTATTTATCGTTATTTACTTTAATAGTAATGCTAAAACTAATTTCATTTTCAATATATACGAGGCTTAAACATGTCTGAATCTAACATCTATTCGGTACCTTCAAAGGTTGCAGAAGCTGCACATATTAATGCTGCTGAATATGAGGTCATGTATGAGGAATCCATTAATGATCCAGCAGGCTTTTGGGCTAAACAAGCTGATGAATTTGTTACTTGGTATAAAAAATGGAACAACGTATTAGATTGGGATTATCGAAAAGGGCATATCCGTTGGTTTGAAGGAGCTAGCTTAAATGTTTCCTATAACTGTATTGATCGACATTTAGAAACACGTGGAGATCAAACCGCCATTATATGGGAAGGAGATGACCCAAATGACGATAAGCACATCAGTTATAAACAACTGCATCAAGAAGTTTGTAAGCTTGCAAATGTTTTAAAAGCACGCGGTGTTAATAAAGGTGACCGGGTATGTATCTATATGCCTATGATTCCTGAAGCAGCGTATGCCATGTTGGCCTGCACGCGTATTGGTGCTGTGCATTCAGTCGTCTTTGGAGGCTTTTCACCTGATTCTCTACGCGATCGAATTTTAGATTCCGATTGCCAAACAGTCATAACCGCTGATGAAGGTGTGCGAGGTGGAAAGCCTATTCCACTTAAGGCCAATACGGATCAAGCCTTAGAAGAATGCCCAAATGTGAGCACTGTACTAGTCGTAAAACGTACGGGCGGAAATATTGATTGGCATGAGTCGCGAGATTGTTGGTATCACGATCAAATAAGTAATGTGAGTGATGAATGCGACCCAGAA
This sequence comes from uncultured Thiotrichales bacterium, assembly GCA_964629035.1. Taxonomy (GTDB): domain Bacteria; phylum Pseudomonadota; class Gammaproteobacteria; order UBA4575; family UBA4575; genus JABDMD01. Next base: position 1,314 of record CAZVPJ010000041.1, read on the forward strand.
CATATGGATGCAGAAGATCCAATGTTTATTCTGTATACCTCAGGCTCAACAGGAAAACCAAAAGGGGTTTTGCATACAACTGGAGGATATCTCTTATATGCAGCGATTACTCATAAGTATGTTTTCGACTACCAAGATGGAGAAGTGTATTGGTGTACTGCAGATGTAGGTTGGGTGACCGGTCATACTTATATTTTGTACGGACCACTATGTAATGGTGCGATCACAATGATGTTTGAAGGAGTACCTAATTACCCAGATGGCAGTCGATTTTGGAATATATGCGATAAGCATAATGTCGCTAGTTTCTATACCGCGCCTACTGCTTTGCGAGCGCTCATGAGTTTAGGTGACGACGAGGTCAAAAAGTCCAGTCGTAAAAGCCTGCGCTTGCTCGGAACAGTAGGGGAGCCCATTAATCCAGAAGCATGGGAATGGTATTACCATGTTGTCGGTGAAGGCCGTTGTCCGATTGTAGATACGTGGTGGCAAACTGAAACAGGTGGTCACATGATTACACCGTTACCGGGTGCAACGGATTTAAAGCCCGGCTCGGCAAGCAAACCGTTCTTTGGAATACAGCCAGCAATTGTTGATGAGCAAGGTAATGAGCTTGAGGGAGAGTGTCAGGGTAATTTGGTGATTAAACATCCTTGGCCGGGGCAAATGCGTTCTGTTTATGGAGATCATGAACGTTTTATTGAAACCTATTTTTCACAATACCCTGGAATGTATTTTTGTGGTGATGGCTGCAAACGTGATGCAGATGGATATTATTGGATAACGGGTCGCGTAGATGATGTATTGAATATATCAGGACACCGTCTCGGCACTGCTGAAGTTGAAAGTGCATTAGTGTTGCATCCTAAAATTGCTGAGGCAGCAGTGGTGGGGTATCCACATGATATTAAAGGCCAGGGAATTTATGCATATGTAACACCTATGTCTGGTATTGAAACGAATGATGCATTGAAAGAAGAATTAATACAGTTGGTACGCAAAGAAATTGGGCCCTTTGCTAAACCGGATATCATTCAATGGGCACCTGGTTTGCCAAAAACCCGATCAGGTAAAATAATGCGACGAATTTTAAGAAAGGTGGCAGAGAACGAAATGGATAATCTCGGCGACACCTCCACTCTTGCAGACCCTTCTGTTGTTGATAATATTATTAAAAATCGTGTGAACTCTTAAGCTCAGGAGTAAATTGTAAGGTATTGTAAAACAATTGGTTACCGTTATATTTTAAGGCCAGGTAACCATTTGTCGTTTTAAATATACCGTTTGGCACTCTTTGTGATTATCAATTAGTTTTCTCTGTTATTTCTATGTCTTCCATTGGAGTTGGAGGCAAAGAGTCATGCAAATAATAGACTCAATTTTATCTTTATCAAATTTTAAAGTTGGTATTGCTGCTATTGCAATGCTGTCATTACTGCTATGGGGCTTTAATGTTGTACGAAGAATTCGCAATAACAGGTTAGTTGCAAATAATCACAGAAAAAGAAACAAAGAAGAATTGCAACGAATTAAAGACCTTCGGGAAAGCTACAAGCAGGACATAGCTGTTTTTCTGAATTCTTATCGCAATGACATTTCAACAAAATTAGATGAAAGCAAAGCAGATAATGGTTTATTTATCTTTTGGAGCGGTGCTGAAGATGTCTATAGTAAATTTGCAAGTGATACATCGCAAATTAATTATTTACCGAATAAAGAAGAGCGTATTGCAATAAGAAGTTTTTATACAGAATCAAAAGCATTTCTAGATGGTATTTTATATAACAATTATTTGTTAAAAAAATATCAGTATCTGCATTGCAAAGTTAAGACGACTACTGCAACTTCAAAAGAAGTGAAAGAAGTCGATGATGTTGCATATCAGATGTCTAGATTGGGTGCTCAGCTACAACAGCAACATCATGAATTATTGAATAGCTTGCAGTCAGCAAGGTCGTATTACTAGAGCTGTTAATTATTTAAAATTATCACGTCTCTTACGGGCTTCGCGTAGCTGATTTTTTTTAGCTTCGATTCTTGCTTTGGAATTGCTGTCTATTCCGCTGGCACGCAAAGATAACTGAATTTGCTCCATTGCCGTGCCATATTGGCCATGTGCGGCATAGTAGTCGCTTAATGATTCATGGCTCAGCCATGCGATGTTAGCCTTATTTGCGATTTTGGCTTTTAATTTATCAAATATAGGGTTAGCCGGTTGGGAATTATCAAGTTGATTCAGCTTCTGTAAGGCAAGTTGAGGATTTCCATTATCAGATAAAGCAGTCGCAAGATAATATTTAATTGAGGAACTGCTTGGATATATCTGTTCTAAAGATTTCAATAATTTTTCAGCCTGCGCGTATTGCCCGTCCACTATCAGTAATTGGGCTCTAGCGAGTTTAAGGGTTAATTCATTATCTGCGTTTAAAGTAATTAGCTTTAACTGTTGCAGTGCTTGTTGGCTTTTTCCTACACGACTTAGACTAAGTGCGTAGGTATATGTTTCAGTGTCACTCAAACTCCCAGGAGTTTTGTTCTTTTTTCTGAAAAAATCGACTAATTGACTAGGGCTACTGGAAAAGGCAATAGCACGTGCTTTTGCATAATCAAAATGTATAGTATTTGAAGTATATGAACCGTTATATTGATTCGCACGTGACTTTGATTCACTAATACGATTCGTCGTTAGCGGATGAGAGCTTAAAAATTCTGGAATTCGGCCTCGGTTAATTTGAGTGTGCTTATTTAAGCGCTCAAAAAATGCCGGCATACCTTGCGGATCGATATTAGCGTTAACTAAAAATTGCATGCCTACGCGATCAGCTTCTTGCTCAAAGCTTCGAGAGTAAGCAAGTTGTCTTTCTTGTAGACCTGATTGTGTTGTAATAATCGCAGCTTGACCTAATTCACCGCCTCCATACGCTGCAGCTAATATTGATCCCAGTAGTGTTAGTGCAGAGATTACGCTGAAGGATTTAGCGTTGGCAAAATTACGTGCAATATGGCGTTGTGTTACATGAGCAATTTCATGTGCAAATACACTCGCTACTTCGCTTTCTTTTTCGCTCAATATCAAAAGGCCTGTATTGATCGCAACAATGCCTCCTGGTAATGCAAAAGCATTAATATCTGAATTATTTACTAATATAAATGTAAATGGGAAGTTCGAATTAACACCTGCAGATGTAATGCGTGTGCCCAATGAGTGAATATATTGACTTAACTCCGGATCATTCGATACGGGAAGACTTCCCCGAACTTGGGAAATGAGTATTTGGCCAAGCTCTATTTCTTTTGAAATACTTAGTTCAGCGCTAGCGGGTCCACTAATATCGGGTAAATTGTTTTCCGCAATTGATATAGAAGAGAAAAATATAAGAGCAAAGACCAAAAATACGTAGCTTAGTCGTATTAAAGGTATGGATATTTCAGGTAGGGATATTTTGGTGATAAGCATATGTATATGACTGATTCATAGCCAATTCGTTTACTTTATTGTAGCGTTTATTGATCAAGATACTGATTTATATATATAACCATATATGAGCATGGGTTGTATGATTAACTTAGGACTACATATTAATATATTATGATATTATAATATTATTTGTGGCTTTGGGCTGAAGCGTCCATAGGCTACTATTATGAATAAATTTTAAGGAGCTTTTAAAAATGTCTGAGTTTGACCAAGAGTTAGATGCATGTGGCTTAAATTGCCCATTACCAATTTTACGTGCTAAAAAAGCATTATCTGGTATGGAGTCTGGCAAGGTATTACATATTATTGCGACTGACCCTGGTGCGGTTAAAGACTTTGAAGCATTTGCCAAGCAAACAGGTAATGATCTATTAGACTCTAATGAAGATGATGGAAAATTTTATTTCCATATCAAGAAGAAGTAACGAAAAAAATAATAATAATATTGTAACCAAGGCCATTGTGGCAGTTCGGTCATAACCAATCGGTCATGGTTGCACACTTCGTAATTAAATAATTAATATGCTCTTGCTGTAAGGCAGGGGCATATTTTTTTATTTGAAAGATAAAATAAGACGGCGATAGCTCAATGCGGCATATTATTTCAATATTATTAGAGAATGAAGCGGGTGCTCTTTCTAGAGTGTCGGGCCTATTTTCTGCACGTGGATATAATATTGAATCACTTACCGTAGCCCCTACGGATGACGCAACTGTCTCGAGAATAACTGTTACTACAGAAGGTAGTGATGAGGTAATTTCTCAAATTGTTAACCAGCTCAATAAATTGGTAGATGTGGTGAAAGTGCTCGATCTAACCGCGGATGAGCATATTGAGCGTGAAGTATTGTTGTTGAAATTACATAATAATAATGAAGTCACGGACAAAGTGATTAAAACATTGACTAGCGACTTTAAGGGACGCGTAGTGAGTGAATCAAATGGCGCAATGGTGGTTGAAATTACCGGTGCTGCTGAGAAACTGGATCGTGCTATTGAAGTGGCACCTGAAGAGATCGTTTTTGAACTTGTTCGTTCAGGTGCGCTGGGGATCGCGGCGGGAAAGAAAATTTTAAAACTAGAGTCTATGCAGTAGGTAATATTAAGTAGACATTTGAAAGCTTAGTAAACGGAGAATAAGCATGAATATTTTTTATGATAAAGACGCAGACCTTTCAGTTATTAAAGGTAAGCAAGTTGCTATTATTGGCTATGGTTCACAAGGTCATGCACATGCAAATAATTTACAAGATTCAGGTGTTAAAGTTGTAGTAGGTTTGCGAGAAGGTTCATCATCTTTTGCTAAAGCTAAAAATGCAGGTATTACAGCTCTATCTATTGAAGAAGCAGTTAGTTCATCTGAAATTGTAATGGTATTGGCTCCAGACGAGCATCAAGCTGCTTTATATCAAGATTCTATTGAGCCAAATATTAAGCATGGCGCTACGCTAGCCTTTGCGCACGGCTTTAATATACATTTTAAAGGCATCAAACCTCGTGAAGATCTGGATGTGATTATGATCGCACCCAAAGGGCCAGGTCATTTGGTGCGCTCAACCTATACGCAAGGTGGGGGTGTGCCAACATTAATAGCTGTGTCTCAAGATTCATCCGGAAAAGCTAAAGATACCGCTATTTCATATGCATCTGCTAATGGTGGTGGTCGCGCAGGAATTATAGAAACAACATTTAAAGAAGAAACAGAAACAGATTTATTCGGAGAACAAGCTGTGTTGTGCGGTGGGGCTACTGCGTTAGTGCAAGCAGGGTTCGAAACTTTGACGGAGGCAGGGTATGCCCCTGAGATGGCTTATTTCGAATGCTTGCATGAGTTAAAGCTTATTGTAGATTTAATGTATGAAGGTGGGATCGCAAATATGCGGTATTCAATCTCTAATACTGCAGAGTATGGTGATTTAACGCGTGGGCCACGTATTGTTACGGATGAAACCAAAGCTGAGATGAAGAAGATTTTAGCTGAAATACAAGCAGGTGAATTTGCTAAGGAATTTATTAATGAGTTTGCAACGGGTGCCAATAACATGCAGTCGTTACGCAAAAAAGGGCAAGATCATCCTATAGAAGATGTTGGTGCAAAATTACGTGGCATGATGCCATGGATCAGTGCTAATAAAATTGTAGATCAAACCAAAAACTAGTTTTTGATTATGCATGACACCAGCTGTCATGGATTCAAATCATGATTCCAATTGCTAAAGAAGTACGTATACCTTTTATAGCCATTGGAATTGCACTAGCATTTATTCATTATAAATTTGTGCCGACCTTCATATGGCCCGCATGGATAATTTATGTTGTCTTAGTATTTTTATTTAGAGACTTTAATCGAGCAGTTCCTTCTCAACCATTAGCTATCGTTAGCCCAGTGGATGGTAACGTTGTAAAAGTTGAAGAGATCTATGATCCCTATTTGAAAAGAGTTTCTCAATGTATTCACCTTAAACAAAATGCATTTGGTGAGTATAATGTCCACAGTCCCTGTGAAGGCAAGGTGGATAATTTATGGGTGATTTCACCAAACGAGCCTTTCTTTTCGCAACTCGCGCTGTTGATACATACTGATGAAGACGATGAAATAATATTTGCAGCGAATTTGAAGTCAATATTTCGTCATGCTATGTGTTCGATGAGTGTTGGTGAGAAGCTTGGACAAGGTCAACGATGTGGGTTTATGGCATTTTCTTGTGAGATATCAATATATCTTCCTTCAACTGCCCACATAACCATAACGGCAGGACAATCGGTTCGCGCTGGCAGTGACAAGTTGGCAGAATTCGTACATGAGAGTAAAAATTAGCGTTGTAAAATGAGTGATTTAAAGCAAAAACCACGCAGAGGTATCTATCTGTTACCTAATTTACTTACTACCGGAGCGTTATTTGCAGGATTTTATGCGATTATCGCAGCCACTGCGGATCGATTTGAGCATGCAGCGATCGCTATTGTCATTGCGATGTTGCTAGATGGTTTCGATGGACGTGTAGCACGTATGACGCAAACCAGTACCGAGTTTGGTTCACAGTATGACAGTCTCTCGGATATGGTTTCATTCGGTGTGGCGCCTGCATTGGTGATGTATTTTTGGGCCTTAATTCATTTTCAAGGATACCCCGTGATGTCAAAGCTAGGTTGGCTGGCTGCATTTTTCTATACTGCTGCAGCGGCTTTGCGTTTAGCTCGATTCAATACGCGTATCGGTGAAGATAATAAAAAGTTTTTTCAAGGCTTACCGAGTCCTGCAGCGGCAGCGGCGATGGTTGGGTTTATTTGGGTATGTCATGACCTGCAATTATCGCGTGCAGATTTTGCCATTCCTGCTTTGATTATTACTATTTTACTGGGTGCGGCGATGGTGAGTAACTTTAGTTACTATAGTTTTAAGGATATAAGTCCTAGTGAACGTGTGCCATTTTATGCTTTATTAGCCATCGTGATGGGTTTCATACTGGCGTCTTTAGATCCACCCAAGTTCTTTTTTGCACTATTTGCAGTATATGCTTTTTCTGGGCCGGTCACGCACATCATTCGATTAAGGCGAAAACGTCAAAATCGTGTAGTACCTGATCATCATGATCTGGTTTCGGAATCAGATAAAGAAAATACAAATGGTTCTTAGCTGTAGGTAGTACGTAAACTACGTCAAAAAGCCTGTCCAGCCTACCGCTGGTAAATTAGATGTAGAAAATCTCTGCAGTTCCAGATATATTCTGAATATGGAAAAGGTCATCTCACAGTCTGTTCGTATCGAAACTGATGCAGCTTCAAGCTCTTCAGTATCTACGGCTGTACTCCTGTCTTTATTCTTACTGCCGCAGTAGCGGCTATCTAAGCCTGACGAGGCAAAACGTTCAATCATTAATAATCTCAATCTACTCTTGTAAAGAGCTTGCTTATGTTGGTATGAATAATACCTCTAGTAAATATTTTACCGGTGAAGAAATTATAGGTGAGTTTCTATAGAATTCAGTTAAGCATTACAGAATGGATGAGGTTGATCTTGTGTTAACACTAATGATTAGTGTGGTTATTTAGGAGCAGTAAGGTGGTAAGCAAAGAAAAATTAATTATTTTTGATACGACATTGCGTGATGGTGAGCAATCACCAGGCGCATCCATGACGCGTGATGAGAAAATCAGAATTGCTAAATCGTTAGAGCGTATGAAAGTAGATATTATTGAAGCAGGATTTCCTATGGCAAGTATAGGAGATTTTGAATCAGTTCAAGCGGTAGCGGCAGCTGTAAAAGACAGTACGGTTTGTGGTTTGGCTCGTGCATTAAATAATGACATTGATCGTGCAGGAGAAGCGCTTAAACCCGCACAATCTTCGAGAATTCATACTTTCATTGCAACGTCTCCCATACACATGAAAAGCAAGTTACGTATGACTGAAGACCAAGTAGTAGAGCAAGCTATTGCAGCGGTGAAGCGTGCTAAAGGCTTTACAGACAATGTTGAATTTTCTCCAGAAGATGCCGGACGTTCAGAGTTTGAATTCTTATGCAGAGTGATAGAAGCGGTAATCAAGGCAGGCGCGAATACAATCAATATTCCAGATACGGTTGGTTATAACATTCCTCACCAGTTTGGAAGTTTAGTAGGTCGTTTGATTGAGAATATTCCCAATTCTGATCAAGCGATTTTTTCTGTGCATTGTCATAATGACCTTGGTTTGGCGGTTGCTAATTCATTATCTGCTGTGTTGCATGGCGCACGACAAGTTGAATGTACCATTAATGGTTTAGGAGAAAGAGCAGGAAATGCCTCTTTAGAAGAGGTGGTCATGTCTGTGCATACGCGCCAAGATGTTTTTGACTGCAAAACTGACTTAGATACGACTCAAATAGTACCTACATCACGCATGGTGTCCACGATAACGGGTTTCCCTGTTCAGCCTAACAAGGCGATAGTAGGTGCAAATGCATTTGCACATGAATCCGGTATTCATCAAGACGGTGTGCTTAAGGCGCGAGAAACGTATGAAATTATGCGTGCGGAAGATGTGGGGTGGGCGGCCAATAAAATCGTATTAGGGAAGCATTCCGGTCGAAATGCATTTAGAACACGCTTGGATGAATTGGGTGTTAGCTTTAATGATGATGAAGAACTAAACAAGGCTTTTTCTAACTTTAAAGATTTAGCAGATCGCAAACATGAAATTTATGATGAAGATTTGCACGCCTTGGTTTCTGATACGGCGTATGAGGACAATGAGTATTGCAAGTTAGTTTCTTTAACAGCACATTCAAAAACAGGCAGCACACCTCATGCAGAAATAACACTTTCTGTGAATGGGGAAGAAAAAACAGCTTCTTCACAAGGTGGGGGTCCAGTAGACGCAACGTTTTGTGCGATAGAAGATATTGTTTCTAGCCAAGCACAACTGCAATTATATTCAGTCAACAACATCACAACAGGGACTGATTCTCAAGGTGAAGTAACGGTGCGTTTGCAAAAAGCAGGCAGGATTGTAAACGGTCATGGGTCTGATACCGATATTGTCATGGCATCCGCAAAAGCATATTTACATGCACTAAATAAATTAGTACTTCCTGATGAAAAGCAACACCCACAACATCATGTTTAAGCCATAGCACCACGTCCAAGAAAGTGTAAAACAATGAACGAAGAAAAACGATTGTATTACCTTGATCAGATGGGTGTGCAAGTGTGGGTGCCACAAGATTCGGTTGAGTTAGTGTCTGATGAAATGAGTAAGGTTGATAGCCTAAACCTTGAAATAGATAAGCCTGGTGGTACAAAAGATGTTAAGGCTGATATTTCATTATGTAATTTGGAGGAATTAAAGTTAACAGTTGCAAACTGCATGCAGTGTGAGTTGCATCGGACACGCACACAAACTGTCTTTGGAAAAGGGCATCCTGCTGCAGAATGGCTAATTATTGGTGAAGCGCCTGGCGCGGATGAAGATAAAGCAGGAGAGCCATTTGTAGGAAAGGCCGGACAGTTATTGACGAGCATGCTTCGAGCGATGGGTTTAGCGCGAGAAGAGGTGTATATAGCTAATGTTTTAAAATGTAGACCGCCGAATAATCGCGATCCAAAGTCAAATGAAATTACAAGTTGTAGTTCATATCTTCGTAAACAAATTGAGTTAATTCAGCCTAAAATTATTTTAGTAGTAGGCAGAATCGCAGCTCAGTCTTTACTTAATAGTGATATGCCTATTGGAAAAATGCGAGGTCAAAAGTATCTGTATCAAGATACTAAGATACCCGTTGTAGCGACCTACCATCCCGCCTATTTGCTTCGTAGCCCACAGCAAAAGCGCAATGCCTGGGAAGATTTAAAATACGCTCTAGAATTGTATGCAGCGCAGTAAAAACCATCAAACAGACTAAATTAGCTAAATATCGGTCATTTTTAGTAGATAAATGCTTTATTAGTATGAATTTATTACACTAGCTGATATGAGTGCCGTATTTGAAACGCCGACTGAAACCTATCGTTTGATGACTGCATGCGATCTTTCAGCAGTGATGAAGATTGAGTTAAGCAGCTATGAGTTCCCGTGGACGGAGGGCATTTTTTATGATTGCATGCGATTCGGATATTCATCATGGGTCATAGAAATAGATCGTGACATTGTGGGTTATGCCGTAATGTCATTAGCCGTTCAAGAATGTCATATTCTTAATATTTGTGTAGATCCTAAACTTCAAGGTCAAGGTATCGGCAGAAGGTTATTGGTAGAACTCTTATCTATTGCAAAGTCGCGTGAGGCAGCTACTGTGTTTTTAGAAGTTAGGCCAAGTAATGTGCAGGCGCTATCATTATATTTTTCAGAAGGTTTTAATGAAATAGGTAATCGAAGAGACTATTACCCTGCAAAAATAGGCAGAGAAGATGCAGTGATTCTCGCAAAAGAACTAGTTCAGTAGTTTAACGGGTCGAATAGCTTAACGGGCCTAAAAGTCTGCTGCATATACATTTATTATATTCTTTCCTGTAGTAACTATCCTCGTTTCGATATAATCGCGCGCTTGCGTACTAATTAAATACTTGTCTAAATCCCCAGAATTTTCATTGTGAACGAACATCAACTTCAAACAGCAAAACGTCGTACTTTTGCCATCATTTCACACCCGGATGCGGGTAAAACTACTATCACAGAGAAACTGTTGTTATTCAGTGGTGCAATCCAATTAGCAGGTTCGGTAAAAGGGCGAAAAGCCGCGCGTCATGCAACATCAGACTGGATGGAAATGGAAAAGCAGCGTGGTATTTCTATAACCAGTTCTGTTATGCAGTTTGACTATAAAGATTGCATTGTTAATTTGCTGGATACACCAGGGCACGCTGACTTTTCTGAAGATACATATCGCACACTTACCGCGGTCGATTCTGCATTAATGGTAATTGATAATGCAAAAGGTGTAGAGGAACGTACGATTAAGTTAATGGAAGTATGTCGGTTGCGCGATACACCTATCGTTACTTTCATTAATAAGCTTGATCGGGATGGTCGTGAACCGATTGAATTATTGGATGAAGTTGAAAGCATTCTAAAAATAAAATGCGCACCGATTACTTGGCCTATCGGTATGGGTAAATTATTTAAAGGTGTTTTTAACTTATTAAACAACTCCGTACATCTAT
>CAZVPJ010000042.1:0-12223 GCA_964629035.1 uncultured Thiotrichales bacterium
TCTGACATGTAGCTGAACGCTAGTTGCTATTATGTAAATCAATCCCAGCATATTCCTTTTCGACCTGTCGCTTGGATTTGTCGTTGCGTAAGATCTCCAGGCTCTCAAAATAACCTTCTTCTACCCCTGTTATATACTCTCCATTAAAAACAGAGCAATCAAACTTATCCAAACGTAAATTACCTTGTTGTACCGACCAAACCAGATCATTTAAATCCTGATAGATTAATCTATCCGCTTGAATTTCTTTTGAGATTGCATCTACGTCTCTATTAAATGCAATTAGCTCACTTCGTGCAGGCATATCTATGCCATAAATATTTTGGTAACGAACCGGCGGAGAAGCTGATGCAAAATATACTTTCTTGGCGCCGGCATCTCGTGCCATCTGGGCAATCTCACGTGACGTCGTACCCCGTACAATGGAGTCATCTACTAACAATACGTTTTTTCCTCGAAACTCCAGACCAACAGGATTTAACTTTTGTCGCACAGATTTTTTACGCTTCTTTTGACCTGGCATAATAAACGTTCGGGCAATATATCGATTCTTAATAAAGCCTTCACGATATTTAACCCCCAGCAAATACGCAATTTCAATGGCTGTAGTTCGGCTGGTATCCGGAATAGGCATCACTACATCGATGTCATGTTCTTTCCATTCATGCAAAATCTTTTTTGCCAAGCATTGGCCCATACGCATACGTGCTTTTTGCACAAACACATCTTCGATAACAGAATCGGGTCTGGCGAAATATACATATTCAAAAATACAAGGTGTATGTACTGCATCAGCAACACATCGTTCGCTACTCACCTTGCCTTCCTCATTAATAAAGATAGCTTCTCCTGGGGCGATATCACGAACCAGACTATAACCAAGCAAATCCAGTGCGACACTCTCTGATGCAACCATGTATTCCATGCCTTGTTTGGATTCACGAACACCATATACTAAAGGCCGAATACCATTTGGGTCACGAAACGCAACGATACCTCGTCCGGTTAGCATAGCGACCACTGCATAAGCCCCTTTGCATCGCTTATGTACGCCACGCACAGCTGCAAAAACATCTTCTGCACGTAACTGCAAAGATTCTTGCTTGGCTAACTCGTGGGCAAATACATTCAGTAGTATCTCAGAATCGGAATCTGTATTGAGATGGCGGCGATCTTGCAAGAAAAGCTCTTTTTTAAGCTCGGTTGCATTCACCAAGTTGCCATTGTGTGCCAAAGATATACCAAATGGTGAGTTCACATATAAAGGCTGCGCTTCTGCAGAAGATGAACTGCCTGCAGTGGGGTACCGAACATGTCCAATCCCTATCTTGCCTTTTAGACGCTCCATGTGACGACTTTGAAATACGTCACTCACCAATCCAATTGACTTACGTTGTAAAAGTCTTCCTTTTTTATTTGTGACGATACCTGCTGCATCTTGGCCACGATGTTGCAACATCAAAAGTGCATTATATAAATCTTGATTAACCGAGCTGGTTGCAACGATTCCTACAATGCCACACATGGTTAAACCTTAATTAATTAGAGATGATTGGCTGAAGCTTGAATGTCTGCTTCACCCAGGGAAAAATATTTGGAAAACTCTGGCGGCATAAATTCTATGACCTTCTTAGCCACGGTTTCAAATGGCGGTAGAATTTGTGATGACTTCCAGGTTTCGGATAACGGGAAATTGGTGTAGGAGGCTGCCAAAATAAGTAGAACAATGATAGCTGTACCCCGAAATGCCCCGAAAAGCACACCCAACATACGATCCACACCTCGAAGTGCACGATTTTTTGTCAGGTGACTTAGAATGTAATTGAGTAGTGCGCCGGCGATTAACGTTCCAATAACGATTAGTACAAATGCAATGCCAACTCGCAACTTACTGACTTCAACTTCACTTTGAGAAATACTAAAGGTAGCCTCATCTATACTGGCAGGTAAAAACAACGCTACTTGATTAGAAAACGTAATCGCAAGCCAAATGGCTGCAATCCAAGTGGCTAGAGATACCGCTTCTTTCACAAAACCACGAAAAATAGCGATCGCAGTTGACACCAACAGGATGAAAACAATACCTATGTCAATCCAAGAAAATTCCATATTCACCGTAACACTATATTAATCAGTTCACTTAAACGCACTAAAACGTGCTTGCATAAAAGTTTAGGGATGTTTTATTACAAAGCTTCCTTTTAGACCATGTTCTTTTTCGATTTTATCACGCAATTTATCTGCGTTTTCACGCTTTAATTCTGGGCCGACCTTCACACGATATACTGCTTTATCACCGTTTACAGAACGCTCAGTGAAAGCAGACAAGTTACTTGTTAATAATTTTTCTTGTAGCGCTAAGGCTTTTGACTTTTCCCCAAATGCCGCTACTTGAATTGCCCATGCACTTAAGGCGGGGTTTGTTTGGATATGATTTTCAGTTGCTTCTACCACTTTTGGTTCAACTTTAGCCTGAACATTTGTCGGAATATTTTCTTGTTGAACCACAGGTGCTTCAGATTTGTTTTGATCATCAACCACTTCATTATCTTGTACCGTGTCAGGCTGACCAGAATCTTTTGAATCAGCGATAGCATCAGACTTTTTAATTGCCGGTAAGTCATCTAATTGTTTGGGGTCTGGTAATTTACTATCAAAGGTAAAGGTTGGCTCAGGAGGTACTTCCATATTTAACGCTACAGACTCTTTACGGCCCGATCCGTCTAGTATCATTGGAACAAATATCACTGCAAGAGCAATAATGACCGCTGCACCAATTAAACGTTGTTTTAAAGTTGTTTCCATAATGAAATTAATTTGATTTCTAGGCCTTTTTTGACCACAAATAATCCAAACTGTTTCTGAATCACATTGATTTAGGACAGTTGAATTATACTTCCAGGCTGAGTACTTCTGCCACTGTTAAAAATGAACCGAATACGACCATTCTCACCGACTCATTGGCTGCGTTCTTAACGGTATTATATGCCTCTGCAATTGAGGCATGCGTATAAATAGCAGTATCATGACTACAATTATTAAGCTGCTTTTTCAAGGTTTCTGTATCCAATGTTCTATCGGACGCTAATTGTGATATGTGCCATTCATCAATTGACCCACCGACGGCTTCAACAATTCCACACACATCTTTATCCGATAAAACCGCAAATACCGCTATGGTTTTAGATACTGGTTCTAATTCACGAAGATTTTTGGCTAACACTTCCGCACTATCTAGATTATGGGCAACATCTAAAATAATCTCGCAGGTGCTTTGTATTCGTTGAAAACGGCCTGGTAAAGAAATGCTGCCCAATCCACGCTCCACACTTTCTCGGGTAACAGGCAGTTTTTTGTCCATTTGACTTAAACCCATTATCGCCGTGGCAGAATTTCTAATCTGAATCTCTCCATGTAGATTTGGCATCGGCAAGTTTTCCCAATTCAGGTGATCACTAAGAAAGGACCATGTTTGATCACTATTGATGCGGTAAGAATAAGCTTGGTTGATATAAAATATTTCCGTGCCTAATTTTTCAGCATGCTCTTGCAAGCTCTTTGGAGGATCTATGTCTCCACAAATAGCAGCATGCTCGGCTCTAAATACGCCTGCTTTTTCGAAACCAATTAACTCTCTTGTACCCCCCAACCATTGAATATGATCAATACCAATACTTGCGACTATCGCTACATCAGAATCTAATATATTCACAGCATCTAAACGACCACCTAAACCCACCTCATATATCGCAATATCCAACTCTGAGTCATTGAATATTTGCATTGCTGCAAGCGTGCCAAACTCAAAATAACTTAGGCTAGTGTCACCTCGAGCTTCATCTACTTTATTAAATGCATTACATAATGAATCATCATCAATATTATTTTTATTAACGCGTATTCTTTCGTTGTAATGTAGTAAATGTGGTGATGTATATGCTCCCACCCTATACCCTGCACAATGATAGATAGACTCAAGAGTACTAACAATGGAGCCTTTGCCATTTGTGCCTGCAACTACAATGGTTTTATACTTTGGATCACTAACCCCCATGTTGCTGGCTACTTCAGCAATACGTTCAAGCCCTAACTCAATTTTTTTTGAGTGTAATGTCTCTTGCCAATCCAGCCATTCTTGTAGATGTTTAAATCTCATAACAAGGGAAAGTGAAATTAATTAGAATGATTATAAAAAAGTGGTTCTAGTTAGCATGACCCAACTAAAGAATAATTATTATTATATAAATACTAATCTAGCTATTTGTTTCTTCCTTATTCTCAACATGAGTAAGGATACTAAGAATTGAATACAACTTATCACGCATCTCTTTTCGATCGACGATCATATCTAATGCACCGTGGTCCAATAAAAATTCACTTCTTTGGAATCCTTCAGGGAGTGTTTCACGAACGGTTTGCTCAATAACTCTTTGTCCTGCAAAACCAATCAAAGCATTTGGTTCTGCAATGTTCAAATCACCCAACATAGCAAAGCTGGCAGATACGCCCCCAGTTGTGGGATCTGTTAGCACAGAAATAAAAGGTACGCCTTGTTCGCGCATTCTTTCCAGAGCAGCGCTGGTTTTGCTCATTTGAAACAACGACATCAGCGCTTCTTGCATTCGTGCACCACCACTGGTTGAGAAACAAATCAATGGCACATGTTCACTGAGGGCATATTTAGCGGCTCTTAAAAATTTTTCTCCTACCACTGAACCCATAGAGCCGCCGATAAACTTAAATTCAAAAGCCACAGCGACAACGGGTAGTTGATGAAGGTTACCTTTCATTACAATCAACGCATCTTTTTCACCCGTCGCTTTTTGTGCGGCAACAATACGGTCTTTATACTTTTTGCTATCCTTGAATTTTAAAAAGTCGGTTGATTCAATTTCTGCAGCCATTTCTTCATGTGAATCAGCATCAAAAAATGACAGCAAACGCTCACGCGCACCAATTCTCATATGATGATTACATTTAGGGCAAACTTGTAAGTTTCGCTCTAAATCAGAGCGGTATAAGACTGCACCACAGCTTGGACATTTATCCCAAAGTCCTTCGGGCACTTTGCGTTTGCTTGTGCCTTCTGTGCGAATTCGCGAAGGCATTAATTTTTCTAACCAACTCATCTCAAAGTATCCATTTTTGTGCTCCGATGTGTTTAAGCAACTTCTTGTTTTCCTTGTTGATCGGTAGTCACATTATCCATGGCCGCACGCATTCCGGATAGTAATGTTTTTATATTTGACAACATTTTATTTTTATCCGCTGAATGTGCTTCAATTTGGTTAATAATAGCACTTCCCACCACTACGGCATCGGCAATAGAGGCAACTTTACTGGCACTATCTGGGTCCTTGATGCCAAAGCCAACACCTACCGGCAAAACGGTTGATTCCTTAATTTCAGCGATATTTCTTGCAACTTCAGTTGTATCTAAATTCCCAGCACCAGTTACACCTTTTAATGAAACGTAATACACAAAACCAGATGATTGTTTACAAATAAGTTTGATACGTTGCGCACTGGTGGTAGGTGCAATCAAGAATATATTATCTAGTCCGTAATGCTTGTATTCATTTACCGATTTTTCAGCTTGTTCGATAGGCATATCTACCGTAAGAATTCCATCCACTTGTTTTTGTTCTGCAGCCTGTGCAAATACTTTCACACCCATTACTTCAATAGGATTCTGATAGCCCATTAAAACAACGGGTGTTTTTGTATCATGTTTGCGAAATTCTTCGACCATATTGAGAACTTGCTGCAAACTTGTGCCATGTGCTAGTGCGCGCTCACAAGCAGCTTGTATGACCGGGCCATCAGCCATTGGATCTGAAAATGGAACCCCAAGCTCAATAACATCTGAACCAGCTTCAACTAGCGTATGCATGATCTGGACCGTTTGATCCGGATGAGGATCACCCGCCGTAACATAAGCAATAAGTGCTTTACGACCTTCTTTTGCTAAATTATCAAACGTGGTTTGCAAGCGGCTCATATCGTTATACCTTCGATATCTGCAACGGTATTAATATCCTTATCGCCACGCCCTGATAAATTGACAACAATGTTTTTATCACTACTCATCGTGCTCGCCAGTTTAGTGGCATATGCAATGGCATGACTGCTTTCTAAAGCCGGTATAATACCCTCAACACGTGTTAACTCATGAAATGCAGCGAGTGCTTCATCATCAGTTACCGAGTCATACTGGACTCTTCCAATATCTTTTAACCAAGCATGCTCCGGCCCCACCCCTGGATAGTCTAGTCCTGCTGATATGGAATGCGTCTCAATAATTTGTCCATTATCGTCTTCCATTAGATAGGTTCGATTTCCATGCAGCACACCCGGACGACCTGAATTTAGTGGCGCGGAATGCTTATCCGTGTCCAAACCAAAACCAGCAGCCTCAACACCAAACATATTTACACTCTCATCTTCTATGAAGGGATGAAATAGACCAATTGCATTAGAACCACCCCCGACACAGGCAACCAAGGCATCGGGCAAACCACCTGTTTGCTCATACATTTGTTGCTTTGCTTCCCTCCCAATGATGGATTGGAAATCTCTTACTAACAAAGGATATGGGTGAGGACCCGCCACCGTTCCGATAATGTAAAATGTGTTATCTACATTCGTGACCCAATCTCGTAACGCCTCATTTAATGCATCTTTTAATGTTTTTGAGCCTGAGGTAACCGGCACAACTTTTGCGCCTAATAACTTCATTCTATATACATTAGGTGCTTGTCGATGGATATCTTGCTCGCCCATATACACGACACATTCAAGACCCAGACGTGCCGCTACGGTTGCACTTGCAACGCCATGTTGACCGGCACCCGTCTCCGCTATAATTCTTGGTTTACCCATTCGTTTAGCCAATAAAGCTTGTCCAATGGTATTGTTTATTTTGTGTGCACCCGTGTGGTTTAAGTCTTCCCGTTTAAGAAAAATTTGAGCACCAGCATATTTTTGGGTGAGACGTTGTGCATGATAAAGGGGACTTGGTCGACCCACATAGTGAGATAAATCTGCATCGAAATCGGCTAGAAACTCAGGATCATTCTTATAATGAAAATAAGCTTGTTCAAGCTCGGCCAATGGCTCTATTAATGTTTCTGCAACATATTTACCCCCGTACTCGCCAAACATTCCAAACTTGTCTGGCATGACAGGTGAACCTGGGTTGGTACTTATGGTTGAGTCTACTTTTTGAGCAATCCTAGTCACGATGCACTTCCTTAATGAATTTCTCCATTTTAGCGGGGTCTTTGATACCTTTACCAGCCTCAATCCCGCTACTTACATCCACAGCATATGGACGTACAACACGAATGGCTTCAGCAACGTTATCTACGGTTAGTCCTCCTGCTAGAATCATAGGCTTTTTAAGGCTTTTTGGCAGTTCCGTCCAATCAAATCTCTCACCACTTCCCCCCATTTGTCCTTCAGCATGACTATCCAGTATAAAACCGGTAGCAGAGGGGTATCGCCCGCAATACGCCTCCAGTGATGACGTGCTACCCATCGGTACAGCTTTAATATAGGGAATATCAAATTGCTTGCAAAATAGTTCGTCTTCATCACCGTGAAATTGAAGTAAATTTAACCTCACGCGCTTAATCACATTAGCAACTTCTCGCATAGAAGCATTCATAAATAAGCCAACCGTATTGACGAATGGTGGGACCTCTCGCACAAGTTCCGCAGCCGTATCCAAATCGACATTACGTACACTTTTATCAACAAACACAAAACCCAGAGCGTCTACACCCAACTCTACAGCTTGACGAACATCCTGTGGTCTCGTTAAGCCACAAAATTTAATTCGAGTGTTCATAAAATGTTCTACTGATCGTGACTAGCTTGCTATTGCGGGCCATCTGATTTTTTTATCAAATTCATAACATTCATCATACGTTACTTTAACCAAATATAATCCTGCAGCAGGGGCTGTAACACCTCCACATGTTCGATCCCGTTGCTCTAAAACTTCTAATGACCAGTCTTGTGGTTTTTCACCTCTGCCGATTTTCATTAATACTCCCATAATATTTCTTACCATATGATGCAAAAAGGCATTTGCGTGAATATCCATGACAATAAATTCATTAAGTTTATTAAGTTTTATTTCATGGACAGTACGTATTGGGCTGTTAGCTTGGCACGCTACTGCTCGATAAGAGCTAAAGTCATTAACACCTAATAGATGTTTTGCAGCATGCTGCATTTTAAGCAGATCTAATTCCCCGTACTCCCACGTTACCAGCTTATCCAGTAAGGCTGGGCGAGACATATTGTTGTATATAACGTATCGATAACGCCTAGATTGTGCGCTATATCTTGCATTAAATTCGTCTGTTACATGCTTGGCCCACACCACCGATACAGAATTAGGTAAGTATCTATTCACGCCACGCACCCATGCTTTCAACTCACGCACATTGTCACAATCAAAATGGACAACTTGCTCAGTGGCATGCACACCGGTATCGGTTCTTCCTGCTGCGATAAGTTTTACAGAAGAATCGCCCACTTTTGAAACAGCTTCTTCTACACTTTGTTGAACAGTATTAGGATTTAACTGACGTTGCCATCCATAGAATTGACTACCGTTGTATTCAATTCCTAAAGCAATACGCATAATTAATATTAATGAATTTGCAGACAGATAAACTACAAATTATATAACGAAGAATAAAACTGCAGGTAAATCTTATATTGAAAAATACAAAATTCTACCCTGTAGTGGTTACAGATTAACTACCAAGTTTATCCATCAAATCTTTAGCTGCTTTAATTTGAGATTCATCGCCTTCGTTAATCACTTCAAGCAATGTTTCTTTAGCCGCGTCAGAGTCACCCATATCCACGAAAGCCTTTGCTAGATCAAGTTTGGTACCCACTTCTTCAATCAGTGAAGGTGGCCCTAATTCCTGTAAATCTGTGTGGGTTTGTGCGACGGTCTGTTCCGCCGGATCAAGAAACTCAGTATCCATATTAGTAACATCGAATTGCTCAGTATCGTCACCACCAAAATTTCCATCCAGCGAACTAGATTTGTATGCTGCAGTCTCATCTGGATCTGCAGGAGTAAGCGCTGTATCAATGTCAAAATCATCCGATTGCATTGCAACCGTATCATCTGTAGAGGCTGCAGCATCCAATGCACCCTCATCAAGATCTAAAGGCTTCAAGTCATTCATGGTAGTTTGCATACCAATCTGCTCTAGCTCTTGAGTTAAATCATCCATACTTGCAGTCTCATGCAATCCGGTTGCCATAGCGTCCATCACTGTATCGGCATCAGCATCGATATCTTCGGCATCATCTTCAAGTATGTCGTCAGATAAATCATCTACTTCAAAATTCAAAATGTCTGAAGTTTCATTCGCTTCCATAATTTTACTTGCAACAGGATCATCCTCAATTTGATCTTCAGCCAATGGGTCATCAATATTAAAATCCAAACCATCGTCATCATCAGTTCCTGCATCATTATCAAGAAAAGTATCTTCCAGATTTTCATCGGACAATGGATTATCAATAACGGTTTGAAGACCAATATCAACATCAGCGATTTCAGGTTTATCTACTGCTGCTTTGGCAGCTACCCCTAGCGCTGCAGCACCGGCAAACAATGCGCTTGTGGGTGCAATTTCTTTACCCATAGCAAGAATGTCTTGCCATTGTTCACTCGACTCACCTACTTCATCTTTAATTTTTTCAGCGTATTGCTCAAATGCTTGTGCGTCTTTCTGGCTGTAATACACTTCAGCCAGCTTTGCTTTATAATCACTATTATTCGGATCTTTTGCTATCGCATCGTTCAACAAATCTTGTGCTTGTTGGTGTAAACCATAAGATATGTATACATCAGCCTCATCAAAAACATCTTCTCCAAGCTCTGTATCACCACTGGATTCTTCAGCGTTAGGTGTGAATCCCATATCTTCATCATTCAAACCAAGATCTTCTATGGTGCCAACATCTTTTACCTCTTCAGTGGCATTCGTCTGTGGCGTCACAATGGTTTCATCAAGAATGTCATCAAAATGATCATCATCTTCACCAAGTTCCATAGGCATTTCACCCAATCCTGAAAGCTCTACCGTTTTTACACTCTTCTTTCGCCAGAACCATAAACCACCTAATAGCAATAACAATCCTCCTACCAGTGGTAATAAAACATTTTTGAAGCGCTCAAACAGGGATGTTGCGAAACCCATTATTCCCGATGCAGCATCAGATCCGGTAGCGGTTTCAACCTGATTGTTTTCAGCTGGTGTTTGTACCGGCTTTGTTTGTTCTGGCTTAGTTTCGGCAGGTTTTTCAGTAGGCGTGGCTTCGGCAATAACTTCTTCTTTAATGGGCTCAATTTCTGGCAACGAATCCCAATCAGGCAGCGGTTCCAGCTTTGGTTTTGCCAATGGCTGCTCGGCGACTACCGGGTCAGCAAACTCTGGTAATGGTTCCACTAATGGCTTTTTTACTTCTTCTACTATTTTTTTGTCTATGGGCTTAGCGACTGGTTTAGCCTCTGACTTCACTTCAGGTTTAGCTTCTTCTTGCACTGCTTTTTCTTTCAGCATCTTTTCTGCTGCAGCAGCTTTATCTTCCTCAGTGCTTAATTGTTGTTGCAAGTCTTTTAACTGTTGGTTTTGGATAGTAAGAATTTTCTCTTTTTTCTCCAACATAGACTCAAGCGCCTCAACTCGACTCTTAAGTTCTTCAGCTTCCTTACCTTTTGATTCA
The DNA here is from genome assembly GCA_964629035.1 of uncultured Thiotrichales bacterium. Taxonomy (GTDB): domain Bacteria; phylum Pseudomonadota; class Gammaproteobacteria; order UBA4575; family UBA4575; genus JABDMD01. The sequence continues at coordinate 10,768 of CAZVPJ010000042.1, forward strand.
GCAAGCTCTTTCGTTAAAGTTACTTCATTTTGTAGTTTCTTAAGTTCTTCTCCACCTGCAATTTGCATACTATTATCTGCTTGCTCACCATCTTCAGCTGCAAGTATGTTTAGATCTTGCTTAACGGTTTCAGCTTTTTTAACCGTTTCCTTCGCAGTTTCTTTGAGCGCTTCTTTAGCCTCTGTGACAACAGTGTTATTTTCTTTTACCAGTTCTGGAGCGTCGACATTCTTAGCGGCTACTTGAGATGCATTATTTCTATACTCACGCCATAATGCATTTTGTTGTGAAATTATTTTTCGTGCTTCGGTCGATGACGCAGACTGTGCTTCACCTATATCTGGAATACGCAGCACTGCTCCTTTCTTAAGTAGATTTACATTATTGCGTGCAAAAGCATCTGGGTTAGCTTGCTGAATCGCGACCATCATCTGATTAATCGAGACAGCACTGGATGGTTTAGCGTTTTTAGCGATTTTGAACAGCGTATCTCCACCCACTACAACATGCTCACCGGCAACTGATGGCTCTACAAAAACATCAGATTCGGCTACTACTTCTGCTTCTATTACTTCAGCATCAACAGCAGGACTACTTACTACAGCCTCACTACCAGGAATATCTTCAGGAATAATGATGTCATCTGCGAGATCAGAAACTGTGCTGGATTCAGCTACCGACTCAACAACGGCATCTTCTATTTCATCTACAGCCGGCTCCTCTGCAGCAATCTCCTCTGCAATCGGTACAGCAGTTGTTTCGGCCACCTCTTCGATGACTTCAGTAGTCGCTTCAGTTGTACTACCTTGCAACCCTAGTTCACGATCGAGTTGTTCACGAACTAACTCAATATCAGTGGTTGGTTCTGCAACCACTTCTGTAGCTTGTGAAGCCTCTGGTATTGATTCAGGGACTGCAACAGGCTCAGCTTCTACAAGCTGCTCTTGTATGGCGGGTGTTGTTACGGGTGTTGCAATTTGTGGCGCTCGTTGTTGTGCAAACTCTGGCGGGTCAAGCAGTACGGTATACTCTCTTAGCAATCTACCTTTGGGCCAAGTCACCTCAACCAAAAAAGTTAAAAACGGCTCACGCACCGGGTCTTTTGAAGTCACCCGAATTGCAGTGCCTCCGCCAGGCAATGACACCGGGGTAAATTTAAGTTGTGTTAAAAAGTAAGGTCTTGGCACACCTACGCGATCAAAAACATTTGCAGGTGCTAGCTCTACCCGCATTTCCTCTAACTCATCAGCACGCGCCGAAATTAGACCAATCTGCGCATTCAGCGGTTGATTCAGTGCTGAGTCCACTTCAATATCGCCTAAACCAAGCGAAAATAATGGTCCCGGCAATATCAATAACAAAGATATTAGAAGTATATGTACAGATGATTTACGCACCATATTTGTGCTCCACCTTGATTGCGTTATATGCATAAAAGATTGTTTGTTTTTTATTC